>NZ_JALJRJ010000001.1:0-174355 GCF_024519755.1 Micromonospora sp. Mcm103 | reverse complement strand
GCCGGCGCCGGCGCCCCGACGGTGGCCTGCCCGGACGTCCGTGGCCGGCTGCCGCAGGTGCCCGGCCAGGCCCGTGCCGAGGTGGACCGCACCCTGGCGCTGCTGGAGAGCCAGATCGGCGAGGCGAACCGGCGGCTCGCGGCGGAGGGCCGCAACGGCGGTGAGTTCATAAACAACGCGATCCTCGGTCCGCTCGCGGACAAGCGGACGGCGGCGCTCAACCGGATCGCCACCGCCATCGGCCGGTTCGCGCAGCGCCCGCAGGGTCTGGACCAGTTCGCCCGGTGCGCGGTGAGCGACACGCCGCAAAGCGGCGGCCAGAACGGCGGCGGCCAGAACGGCGGTCAGAACGGCGGCAACAACGGAGGCCAGAACGGCGGGAACAACGGCGGCGGGAACAACAACGGCGGCGGGAACAACAACGGCGGCGGCCAGAACAACGGCGGCAACAACGGCCTGAACGTGCTCGCCAAGGACTGCTCCGGCAGCCGGCTTCAGGGCCACGACGGCTTCCAGAACGGCAATCGGTGCGTGAGCACCGCGTTCGGTGAGGTGGGCGCCGCGGCGAACAACCCGTCGCTGCTGATCACGCAGTTCCCGAACCAGGTGCGGCGCAACCAGCCGTTCACGCTCCGGGTCACCACCAAGAACCTGGTGCGGGACCGCTTCCTCGCCGCCGGTCAGGGCGGCTACTACCTGGAGAGCTCGCTGCTCAACGGCCAGGGCCTGGTACGCGGTCACTTCCACACCGCCTGCCGGATGCTCGGCAGCACCCGGCAGCCCCCGAACCCGCAGGACGTGCCGGCGTTCTTCGTCGCCACCGAGGACGGCCGGGGCGGCAACCAGCCGGACGACGTGCTGATCCAGATCCCGGGCCTGGCGCAGTCGGGCGTGGCGCAGTGCGCGGTCTGGGCCGGTGACGGCTCGCACCGCATCCCGATGATGGAGCGGGCGAACCAGACCCCCGCCATCGACGTGGTGCGCATCCGGGTCAACTGAGCGACGCGACGGCCGCGGCCGTCCGGGGGACTCCTCCGGGCGGCCGCGGCCTTTCCGCGTACGGGAACGGTGGGAGACGATCCCGGAGGAAATCTCGTGCCGTGGGTATCCGCCGGACGAAAAGCGCCGTGCGGAGAATGCCGATCGGGCCACGCCGATTTCTCAGCGTGACCCCGGGATGCCCGACGGTGAACCGGTGACGGTCAGCGGTTCTTGTACGCCTCGACCACCGACACCGGGATGCGCCCGCGCTCGGAAATCTCGAACCCGTTCTTGGCGGCCCATTCCCGGATGGCGCGGTTCTGCTCGCGGTCCATTCCCGAGGTGCTCGGCCGGGTCGTGCGACGGGCGCCGCGGGTGACTTCGGCGGCTCCGCGGCCGATTCGCCTGCCAGCGCTGATGTACGGATCCAGGGCCTTGCGCAGGACGCCCGCGTTCTCGTCGGAGACGTCGATCGTGTACGCCACGCCGTCCAGGCTGAACTCGACGGTCCGATCGGCCTTTCCACCGTCGAGGTCGTCGGTCAGAACGGTGATTACTTTCCTTGCCATCGCCATTACTCCCTGTGTCGGGCGGGGTGTGGCTAAGAGTTTGACCTACCGCGCGGTAATCCCGCAACAATAGCCGACTGTTTCCATTCGGCGGGTCGCGGTAAACGGTGCCGCCATTGGGTGCGGAGCGCCGGAACGGGGCGCTCGGCGTGGCGTGGGTCACAACCCGGAACAAGGGGCACGTTTTGTTACTTGAGCCAGACACGCTCAACCAACGTGATGGCAGGTGTTCGATGGCAACTCTTCCGGTACTCCCACTGACCGACGCCGTCCTGCTGCCCGGGATGGTCATCCCGGTGACCCTCGACCCGACCACCCAGGCCGCCGTCGACGCGGCCCGCGCCACCGGCGACAAGGAACTCCTTGCCGTACCCCGTATCGACGGCGAGTACGGCTCCGTCGGCGTGGTCGCCACGATCGAGAAGGTGGGCCGGCTGCCCAGCGGCGAACCGGCGGCGGTCGTCCGCGGTCTCACCCGCGCCCGCATCGGCTCCGGCGTGCCCGGTCCCGGCGCCGCGCTCTGGGTCGAGGCGACCACACTCGACGAACCCGCACCGGCGGGCCGCGCCCGGGAACTCGCCCGCGAGTACCGCGCGCTCATGAGCTCGGTGCTGCAACAGCGCGGCGCCTGGCAGGTGATCGACGCGATGGAGCGGATGACCGACCTGTCCGAGCTGGCCGACTCGGCCGGCTACGCGCCCTGGCTCAGCCTGACCCAGAAGACCGAACTGCTCGCCGCGCCGGACGTCACCGCCCGGCTGGAACTGCTCGTCGGCTGGGTGAAGGAACACCTGGCCGAGCAGGAGGTCACCGAGCAGATCAACAGCGACGTCCGCGAGGGGCTGGAGAAGTCCCAGCGGGAGTTCCTGCTCCGCCAGCAGCTCGCCGCGATCCGCAAGGAACTCGGCGAGGACGAGCCGGACGGCTCCGCCGACTACCGCTCCCGGGTGGAGTCCGCCGACCTGCCGGACAAGGTCCGCGAGGCGGCGCTTCGTGAGGTCGGCAAGCTGGAGCGGGCCAGTGACGCCTCGCCCGAGGCGGGCTGGATCCGTACCTGGCTGGACACCGTGCTGGAGATGCCGTGGAGCACGCGTACCCAGGACAACACCGACCTGGCCGCGGCCCGGAACGTGCTCGACGCCGACCACGCCGGCCTGGCCGACGTGAAGGACCGCATCCTGGAGTACCTCGCGGTGCGCAACCGGCGCGCGGAGCGCAACCTCGGCGTCGTCGGCGGACGCGGCTCCGGCGCGGTGCTGGCCCTGGCCGGCCCGCCCGGTGTCGGCAAGACCAGCCTCGGCGAGTCGGTCGCCCGGGCGCTGGGCCGCAACTTCGTCCGCGTCTCCCTCGGCGGTGTCCGGGACGAGGCGGAGATCCGCGGCCACCGGCGCACCTACGTCGGCGCGCTGCCCGGCCGGATCGTGCGGGCGCTGCGCGAGGCCGGCTCGATGAACCCGGTCGTGCTGCTCGACGAGGTCGACAAGCTGGCCGCCGGCTACTCCGGCGACCCGGCGGCGGCCCTGCTCGAGGTGCTCGACCCGGCGCAGAACCACACGTTCCGCGACCACTACCTGGAGGTCGACCTCGACCTGTCCGACGTGCTGTTCCTCGCCACCGCCAACGTGGTCGAGGCGATCCCGGGCCCGCTGCTGGACCGGATGGAGCTGGTCGCGCTGGACGGCTACACCGAGGACGAGAAGGTCGCCATCGCCCGGGACCACCTGCTGCCCCGGCAGCGGGAGCGGGCCGGGCTGACCGGCGAGGAGGTGAGCGTCGCCGACGAGGCGCTGGCGCTGATCGCGGGCGAGTACACCCGGGAGGCCGGCGTCCGGCAGCTCGAACGAGCCCTGGCGAAGATCCTGCGCAAGGTGGCCGTCGCGCTCGCCACGGACCCCGCGCCGGTGCACGTGGACGCCGGCAACCTGGCCCGATACCTGGGCCGGCCGAAGTTCACCCCGGAGTCGGCCGAACGCACCGCCGTGCCCGGCGTGGCGACCGGCCTGGCCGTCACCGGCGCCGGTGGCGACGTGCTGTTCATCGAGGCCACCACGATGGAGGGTGAGCCGGGACTGACGCTGACCGGCCAGCTCGGCGACGTGATGAAGGAGTCCGCGCACATCGCGTGGTCGTACCTGCGGTCGAACGGACGGCGCTACGGCCTGGACCCGAACGCGCTGGCCGGACGTCGGATCCACCTGCACGTCCCGGCGGGCGCGGTGCCGAAGGACGGCCCGAGCGCCGGCATCACCATGGTGACCGCGCTGGCCTCACTGGTGACCGGGCGGCCGGTGCGGCCCGAGTTCGGGATGACCGGCGAGGTGACGCTCTCCGGCCGGGTGCTGCCGATCGGCGGGGTGAAGCAGAAGCTGCTCGCCGCCCACCGGGCCGGTCTCACCGAGGTGATCATCCCGAAGCGCAACGAGCCGGACCTGGACGACCTGCCGGCCGAGGTGCGGGAGGCGCTGACCGTGCACACCCTGTCCGACGTGGCGGACGTGCTCGCGCTGGCGCTGCGCCCGGCCGAGATCGAGGCGGGGACGCTCGCCGCGGCCTGAGCGGGGGCGGGGGTCCGGTGACAGCCGGACCCCCGCCCCACGGCGCGACCGGATGGTCCGTCCGGCACCCCGGCCGGTCGGAGCGTCGACAGCCGTTCCCGGCCCGGCATACTGGCCGGCGTGCGGCCAGGACCGACGGACGCCGCACGGAGAGGGCTGGTCAGGTGGCGCGCAGAGCAACTGACGGGGATGCACCGGGAAGCGAAACTCCGGACCTCGGCGATCTTCTGGGCCGGGAGTTGAGCACCGCCGTGGTGATGTTCCACGAGGCGGTGGCCGCCCGGCGTGGCCTGACGGCCACGGAGAACAAGGCGCTCGACCTGCTGGCCCGGCGTGGTCCGCTCACCTCCGGTGATCTCGCCCGTCAGCTCGGGCTCACGCCGGGTGCGGTCACCGGGCTGGTGGACCGGCTTTCCCGCGCCGGGTACGCACGGCGCAGCCCGGACGCGACGGACCGGCGCAAGACGTTCGTCGTCGCCGACGTGGAGCGGCTCGACGCCGAGATGGGCCCGGTCTTCGCGCCACTCGGTGCGGCGATCAGGGAGCTGACCCGCGGGTACACCGAGGCGCAGCTCGCCACCGTCGAGCACTTCGTCCGCAACGTGGTGGTCATCCTCCAGGAGCAGACCTCCCGAGTCTCCGCCCCCTCCGGCGACGGGGCCTGACAAAAACATTTCAGTCCGCTAAAATGTTTAGCATGCTGAATCAATCTACGGAAGCCGGCGTCCGCCGCGCCCTGGCCCGGGTCGCCGACGCCTGGGGTGAGGGCGACCCGGACCGGTACGCGGCCCTCTTCAGCGAGGACGCGGACTACACGGCCTACGACGGCACCCGGATGGCGGGTCGGCGCGCGATCGCTGACGGTCACCGGGCGCTGTTCGGGGGCGTCATGCGCGGCTCGCGCATGACCGTCCGAGAGCCGCGCATCCGGCACGTCGCCACCGACGTCGCCGTGGTGTGGGCGCTGGGCGGGATCATCATGCGCTGGCAGCGCGGCCGTACCGAGCCGTCGGCGAAGCGGCTCTCGGCGGTCACGTTCGTCCTCGTCCACCAGGGGGACGACTGGCTCGTGACCGCGTTCCAGAACACCAGGTACCGCCCGTGGTCGCGTACCGTCGTCGGGCGGCTGACGAACCGCATGGCGGGTGGGAACGGCCGGTGACCGTCACCGGCGGCGGCTTCTCCGGCGGTGCCGGTCACCGGCTGCGGTGGACACCTCAGCGGCGGCTGCGGCGGGAGGCGTCGAAGGGACGCTCCCGGCCGTCGGACTCGCCGCCGTCCCGGTCCCGGCGTACCGTCGCCTTGCGGCCCTTGATGGTGGTGCCGCGCAGCCCCGCGATGATCTCGTCGGCCACCGCCTGCGGCACCTCGACCAGGGAGAACCGGTCGGCGATCTCGATCGAGCCGATGTCCCGGCCGTTGATCCGGGTCTCCCCGGTGATCGCGCCGACCAGGTCCTGCGGCCGCACCCCGGCCCGGCGGCCCAGCCCGATGAAGACCTGGGTGGTCCCGCCGGTACGCGGACGCCCCGGCCCTCGGCGCTCGCCCCGCCCGCCGGTCTCCGGCCGGCCCTCGCGCGGGCCCCGGACCGGGACCTGCGGGATCTCCTCCTCGTCGTCCGAGCCCGGCGACGTCGCCTCGTGCGCCAGCTTCACCGCCGCCAGCGCCACCTCGACCAGGTCGAACTCGTCGGTGAGCGACTCCACGATCGCCCGGTACGGGTCGAGGTCGTCCTCCAGCAGGCTCTCCCGCAGCGCGCCCTGGGTCAGCTCCAGCCGCCGGGTCCGCATGTCCGCGACAGTGGGGATCTTGTCGATGGCGATCCGCTGCCCGGTGACCCGCTCGATGGTCTTGAGCATCCGGTGCTCACGCGGCTCGGCGAGCGTGATCGCCACACCCTCCCGCCCGGCCCGGCCCACCCGGCCGATCCGGTGCACGTACGACTCCGGGGCCGACGGCACGTCGTAGTTGACCACGTGGGTGAGCTGCTCGACGTCCAGCCCTCGGGCGGCCACGTCGGTGGCGACCAGCAGGTCCGCCGTGCCGGCGCGCAGCCGGCCCATCACCCGGTCCCGCTGCTCCTGGCTCATCCCGCCGTGCAGCGCCTCGGCCCGGTAGCCCCGGCCGTTCATCGTCTCGGTGAGCCGGTCCACCTCCTCGCGGCTGCGGCAGAACACGATCGCCGCGGTGGGCGACTCCACGTCCAGCACCCGGCCCAGCGCGGCCGGCTTGTGCGCCCGGGCCACGATGTACGCGCTCTGCCGCACCCGGGGTGCCTCCCCGGCGACCGGCCGCTCCCGCTCGATCCGGATGCGGACCGGGTCGGTCAGGTGCTGCCGGGCCAGCCCGTCGATACGGGCTGGCATGGTGGCGGAGAACAGCACCGTCTGCCGGCCCGCCGGGGCGTGCTCCAGGATCGCCTCGATGTCCTCGGCGAAGCCCATGTCGAGCATCTCGTCCGCCTCGTCCAGCACCACCGTGCTCAGCGCACCGAGCCGCAGCGTGCCCCGGGCGATGTGGTCCAGGGCCCGGCCCGGCGTCGCCACCACCACGTCCACCCCGTGGTCGAGCGCGCGCAGCTGCCGGCCGATCGGCTGCCCGCCGTAGATCGGCAGCACCCGGGCGCCCAGGTCCTTGCCGTAGCGGTGGAACGCCTCGGAGACCTGCACGGCCAGCTCCCGCGTCGGCACCAGCACCAGCGACACCGGGTCGCCCTCGGCCCGCCCCACCGGCATCCGCTGCAGCAGCGGCAGCGCGAACGCGGCGGTCTTGCCCGTACCGGTCGCCGCCTGTCCCAGCAGGTCCTGCCCGGCCAGCAACGGGGGGATGGCCTCCCGCTGGATCGGCGTCGGTTCCTCGTACCCGAGCGCGGACAGCGCGCCCAGCAACTCGGTGCGCAGCCCGAGATCGGCGAAGGCGAAGGCGTCCTCGGCGTCGTCGGGAACGGCGGGGTCGGTCGGGCTCGGTGCGGCGGTCATGCGACAAGTTTTTCATCACCGCCGCGCGGGGGTCGCGGCGACCGGGGCAAACGTTCGCCGCGCCACCCCGGCGCCGTCCCCTCCGGGTGATCCGGCGCGGCCCCGTGCCCCCGCCGGATCACCGGGACAGGACGGCCAGCAGCGTGGTCAGGCCCACCCCGACGTCGAACACCGCGCACCACAGCGCGTACCCGCGCGGCACCACCGCGCCGGTGCGGTGGTACCAGGCGTCCCAGGCCGCGTGGACGAGCCAGCCCACCCCGACGAGCACCCCGGCGACGTCGGCGGACGCGATCATCGCCACGACCGCCAGGCCGCCCCACACGGCTGCCCCGGCGAGCTGCGCCGCCAGCGCGCGCCGGTCGCCCCACTGCCGCCGCCAGGTGCCGATCAGCAGGTAGCCGGCGGGCAGGACCAGCAGCGTCCACGGCGCGAAGACGGTGGGCGCGAACCACATGTCCACCGTCATGAGCAGTCCCAGCCCGGCCGGCCATCCGCGCGCCACGGCCGCCGCGACCGGATGCCGGCGCGGCGGCGCCGTGGGCGTGTGCCGGTGCCGCAGCGCCACCAGCAGCATCGCCGGCACCATCAGCAGGTGACCGCCGAGCAGCAGCGCGTCGCCCCCGACCCACCCGGCCCACCAGGGCGGGAGCAGCAGCAGGAACGGCACGTACATGGCCGCTGACATCTCCGCGGTGGCGGCCCGGCCGTCCCCCCGGTACCA
Organism: Micromonospora sp. Mcm103; assembly: GCF_024519755.1. Lineage (NCBI taxonomy): Bacteria > Bacillati > Actinomycetota > Actinomycetes > Micromonosporales > Micromonosporaceae > Micromonospora > Micromonospora sp. Mcm103. The sequence continues at coordinate 166,548 of NZ_JALJRJ010000001.1, read as the reverse complement.
CATCCAGGCGGCCATGCCCGCCGCCATGTCCGTCGCCATCACCAGCGCGGCCACGTCCGGCCGCGCCAGCACCGCCGCGCCGCCCAGCAGGCTCCCGCCCACCTGCCACAGCGGCCCGAGCAGCACCATCCCGGCCACCATCGCCACCACCATCCCGGCCAGGTGCCGGGTCCGCGCCCACCCGGCCCACCGCCGGGGTACGACCACAGTCATCTCCGTCATGCCCCGACCCTGCCGCCGCCCGGCGCACCGGAGAAGGCGCGTCAGTCACCGGGAAACCGTGCGGAACGCACGATCCGGCCGTGACGTTTCTCAGGGGTGGGCGGACCGGTGCACGCCCTAGGATCAGCGGGCATGAGCGTCGATCCGGCGGACCACCGGCTGCGCCGGGCCCGGCGGGTCACCCTGCTGTCGCTGGCCACGAACGTGTGGACCACCGTGCTGCTGCCCGCCGTCGGCCTGGCCCGCGAACCCGACCCGGTACGCGTCGCGCTCGGCGCCGCCGGGCTGCTCGCGTTCACCGTCGCCCAGATCGCGGTGCTGCACGCCGCCGTCACGCCGTGGCTGCCCCTACCGGCCCGTCGCCGCCGGCACGCCGCGCTCACAGTGGCGGCGCTGCTCAGCCTGCCGCTGCTCGGCCCGGTCGCGGCCGGAACCTGGCCCACCTGGGCCTGGCTCGGCGCGTCCCTGGTCGGCATGACGCCGCTGCTGTTCCGGCCCGCCGTCGCGGCGGTGGCGGCGGCCGGCGTCCTCGCGGTGTCCGCCGCCGTCACCGGGGCGACAGGCGGGCCGGTGCCCACGGCGCTGCTGGTCACCGGCGTGGTGGGCGCCGGGATCGCCGCGCTCACCTGGGTCCAGGTCTGGTTCTGGGACCTGCTCGTCGAGGCCCGGCAGGGGCAGGCCGCCCAGGCGCGGCTCGCCGCCGCCGAGGAACGGCTGCGCTTCGCCCGCGACGTCCACGATCTGCTCGGCCACGACCTGACGGTGATCGCGCTCAAGGCCGAGCTGGCGGAGCGGCTGGCGCCGCGCGACGCCGGCCGGGCCGCGCGGGAGGCGGCCGAGGCGCGGCGGCTGGCCGGCTCGGCGCTGACCCGGGTCCGGGCGGCGGTGCACGGCTACCGCGCGGTCGACCTGGCCGAGCAGGCCGCCGCGGTGGGGGAGGTGCTGCGCTCCAGCGGGGTCCGCACGACAGTGGTCCCGCCCGCCGGTGAGGTGCCCGCGCCGGTCGCCGCCGACCTGGCCGCCGTGCTGCGCGAGGCCGGAACCAACGTGCTGCGGCACAGCCGGGCCGGCTGGTGCCGGATCGAGATCACCCGGGAGGACGGCGTGGTGACGCTGACCGTACGCAACGACGGCGTCCGCGACGACGCCGGACCGGACCGGCTCAGCGGCGGCCTGCGCGGCCTGGCCGACCGGCTCGCCCCGGCCGGCGGACGGGTCCGGGCCGAGGCCGCCGACGGCGTGTTCAACCTGGTGGCGACAGTGCCGGTGACGCCGTGATCCGGGTGCTGCTGGCCGACGACGAGGAGCTGATCCGGCTCGCCCTGGCCGCGCTGCTCGACCTGGAACCGGACATCGAGGTGGTCGCGCACGCCCGCGACGGGCGTAGCGCCCTGGACGCGGCGCTGGCCCACCGCCCCGACGTCGCCGTGCTCGACCTGGAGATGCCGCCGCCCGGCGGCGTCGAGGTCGCCGCCGAGCTGACCCGGGCGCTGCCCGGCTGCGCGCCGGTGATCCTCACCGGACACGGCCGTCCCGCCCAGCTCCGCCCGGCGCTCACCGCCGGGGTACGCGGGTTCCTCGCCAAGGGCGCCCCCGGCGGCGCGCTGGCCGACGTGATCCGCCGGGTGCACTCCGGGGCGCGTTACGTCGATCCCGCGCTCGCCGCCGACGCGCTCACCCTGCCGGAGTGCCCGCTCACGCCGCGTGAGCTGGAGACGCTGCGGCTGGCCGAGCTGGGTACGCCGGTCGCGGTGATCGCCCGGCGGACCCACCTGGCCGCCGGAACGGTCCGCAACCACCTCAGCGCCTGCGTGCAGAAGCTCGGCGCCGCCGACCGGGCGGAGGCGGTCCGGCGGGCACGCGAGGCCGGCTGGCTCTGACGTACGGGGCGTCGCGGGCGGTCGCCGGCGACTAGCCTGATCACGTGCGGACGGTCGAACTGCTCTGCTCACCCGAACTGGAAGCGGCGGTTCGCGCTGCCTGGGAAAGGCTCGCCGCCGCCGGGCTGCCCAGCCTGGCCCGCAACACGCACCCGACGAACCGGCCGCACCTCACGCTCGCCTCGGTGGAGGAGTTCCCGCCCGGCGCCGAGCAGCGCCTGGCCGACCTCTGCGACGCGGCGCTCCCGCTGCCGGTGCGGCTGGGCCGGGTGACGGTGCTCGACGGCAGCGCGCCACTGGTGTGGCTGGTCCGCCCGGCACCGCAGCTCGTCGCGCTGCACGGCGCGGTCTGGGACGTGCTCGCCGAGGCGTCCGGCGGGCACTCCTGGCACCAGCCCGGCCGGTGGGTGCCGCACCTGAGCCTGGCGCTGCGGTTCGGCGCGGCGGACCGGCGCCGAGCCCGGGCGGTCGCCGGGGCGCACCCGCCGGCCGGGGCGTTCGTGGCGGCGCGCAGCTACGACGGCGACACCCGCACGGTCAGCGAGCTGAGCACCGCCTGCCCGCGTTCCGGCGGCTGACCGAGAGGTCATACCCGGCGCTGGTGGGCGTCGGTTCCGTTGACCGGGACCCCCGGCGTGGGCAGATCCGGGTACTCTTCGCCCCATGATCGACAGTGTTCGATTGGCGGTCGTCGGTGTGGGCAACAACACGTCGGCGTTGATGCAGGGCATCGCCTTCTACCGCAACACCGGCAGCCTGGTAGGGCTCCACCGGCCAGAGATCGCGGGACTGGGCGTCAGCGACATCGACGTCGTCGCCGCTTTCGCCATGTCCGACCGAAAGGTGGGCAAGGATCTCCACGAGGCGATATTCATGCCGCCCAACAACTTCCCGCGCCTCGACACCGAACTTCCGCCCGCCGGCGTGACGGTGCGGCGTGGCCTGGTGGACTCGACGGAAGTCGAACGGGTGGCGCACGCGCTGGAAGGGGCGGAGGTGCTGCTCTACTCCGCTCCGAGCGGCCGGCCGGACACGGCTCGGGCTTACGCCGAGGCGGCTCTGACGGCGGGAGTCGCGTTCGTGAACACCACGTCGGATCCGGTGGCCAGGCACGAGTCACTACTGGCACGTTTCGAGGAAGCCCGTGTGCCGTTGCTCGGCGACGACCTGGCCAGCCAGTTCGGCACCTCCGTGCTGCACCACGCACTACTGCGGCTGATCGAGGAGCGCGGCCTCACCCTGGGCAGCTCCTACCAGGTCAATCTGGGCGGGACCGAAGACTTCCGCAACCTGGTCGAGAACCCGAACACCAAGAAGCAGTCCAAGCTGAACGCCCTGGGGTCGTCCGGCAAGGTCCAGATGGCGCCCCTCGCGTACATGCCGCACCTGCGATCCCACAAGATCGCCCACCTCAACATCGAAGCGCAGGGCTGGGCCGAGACGGTGGTGAGTGTGGAGGTGCGCCTGCAGGTGCATGACCCGAGTGGTGCCGCCGGCGTCAACATCGACCTGATTCGTCTGGCGGCCATCGCCCTGCGGTCGGGTCGTGGCGGCTACCCGGCCGAAGCGGCATCCCTCCTGAAGTCCCCACCCGGAACCGCGATCTGACCCCAACCCCCGGACCGTTCGGCGCGGCCCGAACCGTGCCCGTGTCAGCATGGGCCGATGACCACCGGTGCCGACGGCCGCGGACTCGCCGGGTTCGCCGCGCTGCTCGCCGACCCCACCCGGGCCGGCTTCTGCCTGGCACTGCTCGACGGCCGCGCCTGGACCGCCGGGGAGCTGGCCCGCGCCGCCGGGGTCGCCGCGTCCACCGCGAGCGACCACCTCACCCGGCTGGTCGCCGGCGGCCTGCTGGTCGAGCAGCGGCAGGGCCGCCACCGGTACGTCCGCCTCGCCGACCCGGGCGTCGCCCAGCTCGTCGAGGACCTGGCCGCGCGGGCGCCCGCACCGGCGGCCCCGCCCCGCACGTTGCGCGCCGCGTCGGCCGGCGCCGCCCTGGCGTACGCGCGCACCTGCTACGACCACCTGGCCGGGCGGCTCGGCGTGCTGCTGCACGACGCCCTGCTCGACCGTGGCGTGCTCGATCGCACCGGCGGCCTGGCGCTGACCGGCAACGGCGTGACCTGGCTGGCCGGTCTCGGTGTACCGGTCGAGCCGTTGCGCGCCACCCGGCGACCGCTCGTCCGCGACTGCCTGGACTGGACCGAACGGCGCCCGCACCTGGCCGGCGCGGTCGGGGCGGCGCTGTGCGGGCGCTTCCTCGACCTCGGCTGGACCGCGCGTGGCACCGGCCGGGCGGTACGGGTCACCCCGGCGGGGCGGGACGCGCTGGCCGCGACGCTCGGGCTCGACCCGGCGCTGCTGGCCCCGCCCGCCGCCCGCGACACCGGTCCGGCGCGCGCCTGACCCGCCCGTGTTCCGCGCCGCCGGTCCCGCCCGCGCCTGACCGCCGGGTGTGCCCGGCCGGATCGTTCGGTCCGGACCGAACTGTCGGCGCCCTACGGTCGGGCGATGGATTCACCGACGATCACGGCTGCTCCGGGCACACCGCCCTGCGGGCAGCCGACCTCGGACGACGGCGGCTGGGTGGTCACCCGGTACGCGGACGTCGTCTCCGTCCTGACCGATCCCCGCTGCGTGGTGCCGCCCGCCGAGGAGGCGCCGGAGGGTGGCCTGGCATGGCTGCGCGCCTCGGTGAGCCGGTTCAGTCCGCCGGACCGGCATGCCGCGCGGCGCGCCGTCGGGGTGGCGGCGCTCGACACGCTCGACCCACGGGAACTGCGCGTGGCCGCGGCACGGCTGACCGGGCGGATCCTCGACCGCGCCGCGACCGCGGACAACGGCGGCGACCGGGTGGACGTGACCGGTGACCTGGCTCGGCGCGTACCCCTTGTGGTGCTGGCGGAGCGGCTCGGCCTGGCCGACCCGGCGGCGGCCGTCGCGGAGGTGACGGCGGTGGCCGCCGCCTACCACCCGGGTGCCGGCCCGGCGGCGGTGCGGCGGGCGGACCGGGCGGTGGCGGCGCTGCTGGCCATGTCGCCGCCCGCTCCGGCCGAGGTGACAGCGAACCGGCTCGGGCTGCTGGTGCAGGCCGCCGACGCCACCGCCGGGCTGATCGTGGCCGCCGTCCGGCACGGGCTCGACGCGCCGGACGGGCTCGGGACCGACGCGCTGCTCGCCGAGGTGCTGCGCCTCGACCCGCCGGTACGGGTCACCCGCCGGGTCGCCGCCGACCCGCTGAGCCTGGGCGGCCGGCCGGTGCGCGTGGGGGAGCGGCTGCTGCTGCGGTTCGACGCCGCCAACCGCGACCCGGCGGTCTTCCCGGAGCCGGACCGTTTCCGCGCCGGCCGGGCGAACGCCGCGCTGACGTTCGGCGCCGGCCCCCGCGGCTGCCCCGGGCGGCGGCACGCGCTCGCCCTGGCCGCCGGCGTGGTCGGCGTGCTGCGCCGCCGCTGCCGTCCCGCCCGCCCGACCCCTGACGTCCCGACGACCCGACTCGAGGTGATCCGATGACGACCGACAGGTACCGCGCGTTCCGTGACCTGCATCGGCCCGGCGACCCGCTGCTCCTGCCCAACGCCTGGGACCACGCCTCCGCCGCGGCGCTCGCCGCCCGGGGCCATCAGGCGATCGGCACCACCAGCCTGGGCGTGGCGGCGGCCGCCGGGCGGCCGGACGCGGTCCGGGCGACCCGCGCGGAGACGCTGGATCTGGCGTACCGGCTGCGGGACCTGCCGACGCTGCTCACGGTGGACATCGAGGACGGCTTCCACGACGACCCGGCGGAGGTCGCCGGGTTCGTGGGCGAGCTGGCCGCGCTCAGCGTAGTCGGCGTGAACCTGGAGGACGGGCGCCCGGACGGGCGACTGGCCCCGGCCGAGCACGTCGCCGCCGTGATCGCGGCGGTCCGCGCGGCAGTGCCGCGGATGGTCGTCAACGCCCGCACCGACGCCTGGTGGCTGGGCGTGCCGGCGCCGCTGGACGAGGCACGGCGGCGGGCGGCGGCGTTCCGGGCCGCCGGGGCCGACTGCCTGTTCGTGCCGGGCGCACCGGACGACCTGGTCGGCCTGCTCGCCGCCGAGGCGGGGTTGCCGCTGAACGTGCTCTACCGGCCGGGCGGCCCGGACCTCGCCGCCCTCGGACGGCTCGGCGTGGCCCGGGTCAGCACCGGCTCGCTGCTGTTCCGGGCCGCCCTCGGCGCGGCGCTGCACCTGACCGACGCGATCGGTGCCGGGCGTGACGCGGGCCTGCCGGCGCCGCCCGGGTACGAGGAGGTGCAGGCGCTGGTGCAGCCGTCCGCCACCTGATCGGGCACTTCGGGGGAGATGGGAGGAATCGCGCCTTCTCCGGTCTTTACGGTGTGTGCAGGCCCAATCACGCCGTGTCCTGACCGAGAGGGGACGGAGACCATGCGAGTGCCCAGCCGCAGCCCAGGTCGCCAGCCCGGTCCCGCCGTCACGTCCACCGCTCCCGCCCGGCGGGTGCCCGGCGGTCGCCGCGCCGGCGCCGAGCCGGACCTGTCCGCGTACCGGGCGGCGGTGGCGGAACTCCTGGTCGAGGTGGGCGCGCTCGCCGACGCGCCGTCCACCACCGCCCGCCAGGTGCTGCTCGACCAGCGGCTGCGTGAACCGGCCATCGCCGCCGTCCTCGACGCCACCCCGCAGGGGCTGATCGGCGCCCGGGAGACGCTCCTGCTGGAGATGGCCCGCTACCAGCCCAACGCGCGCAGCTCGGCGCAGGACCTCACCGCGCTGGTCCGCATCTACCTGCTCTCCCGCGTCGACGTGCTCTGGTGGCGGGACAGCCCGACGTTCCTCACCGACGACCAGGTCCGCACCAGCACCGAACTGGTCGACCTGGAATGGCTGCGCCGCCGCGGCCTGGTCGAGTTCCGCTACCAGGAACAGCCCGCCACAGTGGTGGGACGCGGGCTGCGGGCGGTCCGGCGGCGGCTGCGCCCGGACGCCACCCCGCGTACCGCCGGCCTGCTGTTCCGCCGGGCCCGCCGCGAGATGATCGCGTTCCTCAACGACCTGGCCCGCGAGTTCACCGCGATCGCGCCGGACGGCACGCCACCGCTCTGGGTGACCAGCCTGGCCCGCAGTGCCGAGCACCAGCACCGGCTGCGCCGCCTCGGGTACGCGGCGATGGTGCCCAGCGGGCACTGCCTCGGCTGGGCCGCCGACGTCGAACTGGAGTGGTACGACCGCTTCGGCGCCCGCCCGGCGCTGGCCGGGCTGCTGCTGGCCCGCCAGGACGCCGGCGAGGTGAACGTGGTCGACGAGGGACAGGCCTGGCACGTGTGTCTCGCCCCGGCCGTCCGCCGCCGCTACCGGCGGGCGTACGAGGCCGAGATGGGGGTGTGACCCGGTGTGCGGCATCGCGCTGAGCATCGGCCCCGAAGCGGACCCGGCGACGTTCCGGCGGATGCTCGCCGCGCTCGCACCGCGCGGCGAGGTCACCGAGACCCGGCAGGAGAACGGCCTGCTCGCCGGCGTACGGCGGCTGAAGATCGTGGATCGGGAACGATCCGTGCAGCCGTGGATGTCACCGGACGAGCGGCACCTGCTCTGCTTCAACGGCGAGATCTTCAACCACCACGAGCTGCGCGCCGAGCTGACCCGGCTCGGGCACCGGTTCAGGACCGCGGGCGACACCGAGGTGGTGCTCGCCGCGTTCCGCCAGTGGGGCGAGAACGCGGTCCGCCGGCTGCGCGGCGAGTACGCGTTCGCAATCGTCGAGCGCGACAGCGGCCGGGCGTACCTGGCCCGCGACCCGCTCGGCGTCAAGCCGCTGTACTGGTCCCGCCTGCCCGGCTGCCTGCACCTCGCCTCCGAGGTCAAGGCGCTGGTCGGGCACGGCGCGCCGATCGGCGAGGTGGCACCCGGGCACCACGGCTGGGTCGAGCCCGGCCGCCCGGTCCGGCTCGGCCCGCACGTCGACCTGCTCACCCTCGGCGACGGCCTGCCGGTGATCGACGACCCGGACGAGGCGGCCCTGCTGGTCCGCGTCGCGCTGACCGACGCGATGCGCGCCCGGCTGGACACCGACCTCACCGTCGGCGTGGTGCTCTCCGGCGGTCTGGACAGCTCGCTGGCGCTGCTGCACGCCCGGGAACTGCACCCGGACTGCGTGGCGGTCACCATCGGCGCGCCGGAGAGCCCGGACGTCGCGTACGCCCGGCGGCTCGCCGCCGACCTCGGCGTACCGCACGAGGTGATCGAGCTGCGCCCGCGCGACATCCGGCTCGCCGACGTCCGCGAGGCGATCCGGATCTCCGAGCTGACCGAGTACGGCGACATCATCAACGCGGTCGTCTCGGTGCCGATCTTCCGGCGGCTGCGCGAGCTGGGCGTCCGGGTGGTGCTCACCGGCGACGGTTCGGACGAGTTGTTCGGCGGGTACCCGATGTACCACCGGGTCGGGCCGGAGCGGTCCCGCCGGCTGTTCCTGCACAAGATCCGCAACCTGTGCCGGACCGAGCTGCAACGGGTGGACCGGGCCAGCATGGCGCACGGCGTGGAGGCCCGGGTGCCGTTCCTCGACCTCAGCGTCGTCGAGCTGGCCATGCGGCTGCCGCTGGACGTGAAGCTGCGCGACGGGCAGGAGAAGTGGATCGTCCGGCGGGCCTTCGCCGACCTGCTGCCCGCCTACGTCCGGCAGCGGCCGAAGAACCCGATGTCGTACTCGTCGGGGCTGCACGAACGGGCCCGCCTCTACAAGCCGCTGTTCGCCCGGCTGCACCGCTCCTTCGGCTACGACCTGCTCGAACCGGTGCGCCGGGACTTCGACAGCGTGCTCACCCGTTGCGGCAACGACCTCGACCGGGCCATCGCCGAGGGCATGGCCCGGCCCGACTACACCGTGCTCGAACACGCCCGGGACTTGGTCGGCGCGGCCCGCTGGAACGCCGCCCCGATGGTCCGCCGGCTGGTCAACCCGCGTCGCACCCGAGGCGACGAGGCGCCCCTGCCCGGGTGAGCCCGCGGCCTCGTCCGGCCGGTCGGTGCGCGACGGTGGGTCAGCGCCGCAGGTCCACGTCGGCGGTCACGCCGGAGACCGGGTCCATGCAGTGCACCGTCGGGCCCGGACGCAACCGGGCGTCCGAGGCGTACCGCCGGGCCAGCTCCCGCTCGGCGGCGGCGTCGCCGCGGTCGGCCGCCACCAGCAGCGCGGCGACCTCGTCGACGAGGGTGAGATCGGCGCCGGTCAGGTCCTCGGTCATCGCCCCGAACCCGTCCCAGAGCAGCACCTCGTCCTTGTGCCGGTGGGCCAGTTCCAGCAGCACGTAGTCGTGGATGAGCCAGTCGCCCCGGATCGGCAGCGACGGGTCGACGCCGTAGGTGTCCGGGTCGATCCGGCCCGCCCGGTACGCCAGCCACACCCGGGCCGCCGACTCGAAGTGCCCCGCCTCCGGGTCGATGTCGTAGCCGTCGAACGGCCGGTCGGCGGCCGGGTCGAGCTCCGGGTCGGACCAGACCCAGCGCTCGCCGTTCCACCACTCCGCCAGCACGTGGTCGTGGTGCCAGTCCGGGGCGAAGTAGCTCACGAACCCGACCCGGCTGCGCGCCGGGATCCCGTGCCGGCGCAGTGCCGCGACGGTGAACAGCGTGTGGTCCCGGCAGCAGCCGGCGACCCGCTCGGCGGCCGGGCGCTCGGTGGTCAGCGGCAGCGGGAACCGGGACTGGTCGGTGTCGAGGATGCGGTCCAGCCAGCGCAGGTTCACCTCGGCCTGGCGGACGTCCGGCAGCTCCACGCCGCCGGCGCGGTAGTGGACGATCACGTTGCGGGCGGTCGCCGCGACGGTGGGCAGGTCGGCTGGCACGGCGCCGAGCAGCGCCGCGTGGTGGCGGGGATCGCTGTACGGGGAGTGGGTCCGGTAGTCGTCGACGTCCATCCGGTCATTGTCGGCGCGGGACGCGGCCGGCGGGTGCCCGCTCGGCGCGCAATCTCGCGGTGCCCGAACGCGAGGTCCGATCACCGCCAGCGTCGCGGTGCGGGCCGCGCCAGGCTGGAACCGTGACGACCACCCGTACCGCGTTCGGAATCCGCCCGCTGCCCGCCGGAACGCTCGCCGAGCTACGGCGCACCGGCCGCGACGCCACCGGGCAGCCACCCGAGCACCGGCGCGCCACCGGCGGCGAGCCGCTGCGCTGCTGCCTGCGCGACGCCCGCCCGGACGAGGCGCTGCTGCTGTTCGGGTACGCCCCGCCGCTGCCGCCGGGCCCGTACCGCGAGGTGGGGCCGGTGTTCGCGCACGCCACCGAATGCGCCGGCCCGGACGACGTGACGGCGTACCCGGTCCAGTGGCGCGGACGGGAGCAGGTGCTGCGCGCGTACGACAGCCGGGGCCGCATCGTGGGCGGACGGCGACACGACGGCGGCGATCCGGAGGCGGTGCTCGCGGAGCTGTTCGCCGATCCGGCGGTGGACCAGCTGCACAGCCGCAACGTGGTGTACGGCTGCTGGATGTTCGCGGTCGTGCGGAGCTGACCGACTCCCGGATGGACATCGGCGCACGCCTCTTCTAGCGTCGCTGTCATGCGGAGGACCCTCATCGCCGGCGGGCTCGCGCTGCTCCTGCTCGCCACGGCCTGCGGGGAGAGCCGCCGGTCCGGCCCGCCGGCCGCGGCCGGCTCACCGACCGCGTCCCGGCAGGACCCGGCGCAGGTCGAGCGGACCCTGGCCAGCCTCCGCAAGATCGACGACCTGCCGATGTACGAGATGACGTACGACGGCGACTACGACCCGACCGCCGGGCTGGCCGAGTCCACGCCGCCGAGCCCGTTCGGCTGCTCGCTGTTCGCCGCGCTCGCCGACCGGGAGCGCCCGTTGTTCGCCCGCAACTTCGACTGGGAGCCCAATCCCGCGCTGGTGCTGCGCACCGACCCGCCGGACGGGTACGCCTCGATCTCGCTGGTCGACATCTCGTACCTGGGCGTGTCCGCCGACCCGACCGGGGACCGGCGGCTGCTGGACGCGCCGCTGCTGCCGTTCGACGGCATGAACGAGCGGGGTCTCGCGGTCGGGCTGGCCGCCGACGACGGTGCGCGCGCCGAGCCGGTGCCGGGACTACCGAAGGTGGGCTCGGTGCGCATCCTGCGCCTGGTGCTCGACTCGGCCGCCACCGTGGACGAGGCGGTCGCCGTCTTCCGGCGCTACAACCTCGACTTCGACGGCGGCCCGCCGCTGCACTACCTGCTGGCCGACGCGACGGGCGCGTCCGCCGTGGTGGAGTTCGTCGACGGGAAGCTCTCCGTGGACCGGCGGCAGGGCCCGTGGCAGGCGCTGACCAACGTGCCCGCCGTCGGCGTGCCGGACCGCGAGCTGCGCCAGGACCACCGGTACGGGGTGCTGGCGAAGGAGCTGGACCGCACCGGCGGGGTGGTAGACGCCGCCGGGGCGCTGCGGCTGCTGAACGCGGTACGCCAGTCGCACACCCGCTGGTCGGTGACGTACGGGCTGCGCAGCGGCGAGGTGCGGGTGGTCACGGCCGGCGGCGGCACCCGCGACTACCGGCTGCCGATGAGCTGACCCGGGCGCCTGCGGTCCGCGCCGGAGTTACTGTCGGACGATGACGCCCGTGACCCGGTTGGACCACGTCGTGATCGCCGTCTCGGACTGGCGGGTCGCCACCGACTTCTATCGCGACGTGGTCGGCGCCGAGGTGATCGGCGTCGGCGGCGAGCGCGTCGCGTTCCGGATCGGGCCCACCCAGCTCAGCGTGCACGGGCCGGGGACGGACCTCGCCGGCAACGTCGCCCGCCTGCCCGTCCGCCCCGGCAACAGCGACGTCTGTCTCGTCTGGGACGGCCCGGTCGACGCGGCGGTGGCGCACCTGCGCCGTCACGGCGTCGAGGTGGAGACGGGGCCGGTCCCGCGGTTCGGCGCCGGCGGCCCCGGGACGAGTGTCTACTTCCGCGACCCCGACGGGAGCCTCCTGGAGTTCATCTCCTACGAGGCGTGACGGGGGCGCGGACCGCGACGGGCCCGGCGTCCCCGCGAGGGGGAGCACCGGGCCCGTCGACGGTCAGCGGGTCACCAGCTCAGGTAACCGGCCTGGGTCTGCACGTTCAGCTCGGGCACCAGCAGGAACTGCGCCAGCCAGGTACGCGGGTCACGCAGCTCCAGCACGTCCAGTCCCTTCTGGATGTCGCTGGAGTAGATGTGGCCGTTGTACCAGTAGGCCGACCACGACCCGCCGGTACGCAGCTGCGAGGCGTCCAGCGGCCCGCGCTCCCAGTAGGCGATCTCCTTGGGCTTGCGCGAGTCGGTGAAGTCCCACACCGAGATGCCGCCCTGGTACCAGGCCTGGACCATGATGTCGCGGCCGGGCACCGGGATCAGCGAGCCGTTGTGGGCCACGCAGTTCTCCGTGTCGGCGTTGACCCGGGGGATCTTGTAGTAGCTGCGGAACTCCAGCTTGCGGGCGTCGCCGCGGCCGGTGATGTCGTAGATGGCGTCCGCGCCGCGGTTCGGGCCGACCACCTCGTTGCAGGTGGCCGCGCCGCCGCCGCCCAGCTCGTCGGTGAAGACGACCTTGGTGCCGGCGTTGTTGAACGTGGCCGAGTGCCAGAACGCGAAGTTCTCCGCGTCGGTGACCCGCTCGATCACCCGGGGCGCCTCACGGTTCTTGATGTCCAGCAGGATGCCGTCACCCATGCAGGCGCCCGCGGCCAGGTCCTTCGACGGGTACGCGGTGATGTCGTGGCAGCCGGTGGTGGCCGACGACTGACCCGGGATGCCCGGGTAGCCGCCGTCCGGGAACAGGTTCGGCGTGGCGACCACGGAGGCGGTGGTGGGGTTCTTCACCGGCACCTTGACGATGGAGATGGAGTCGTGCGGCGGCTGGCAGTCCGGGAACTCGGCCCGCGGGCTGTACGAGGAGACGTACAGGTAGACGTTCCGCTTGTCCTTGCCGGGCACCAGGGTGTGGGTGTGCGAGCCGCACGCCGTCTCCACCGACTTGATGTAGCGCGGGTTGCGCTTGTCCCGGATGTCGAAGATCTTGATGCCCTCCCAGGACTCCTTCACCGACGCCGGCTGGGTGGTGCTGGCGCAGGAGTCGTCGCTGCGGGAGGAGTCGGTCGACAGGAACAGCAGGTCGCCGTGGACCGAGATGTCGTTCTGCGAGCCGGGGCAGAGCACCTGGGACACGATCGCCGGGCGGTTCGGGCGGGAGACGTCGTAGACGACGAACCCGTCGTAGTTGCCGACGAACGCGTACCGCCCCTGGAAGGCGATGTCGGTGCCGAGGGCGGCGGTGGTGTCGAACGGCGCCTGCTTCGGCAGGTTCGCCACCTGGCGCAGGTTGGGGCTGCTGGAGATCTCGTCGACACCGGGGACGGCGTTGTCCACGGTGGCCGGGGCGGCCTGGGCGCGGGGGATCTCCTGCGCGCTGCTCGGGGGCGCGGTGAACACGCCGGCGAGCAGCAGGCCGGCGGCGGCCAGGCTGACGGTCCGGATTCGGGACGTGCGGAGGCTGATCATCGGCAACGCCCTTCGAAAGGGGGTCATGATTCGCCACACCTTACCTATTTGAGACGGCCATCAATGTGACCTGGGTCACACTTTGGAACTTTCGTCTATGGATAGGATCGCTGTCACCTTGACCGGAGGAGGCGTCGTATGACCAGCCGGCAGGCGCGTGTGTGGGTGGGCGTCACAGCACTGGTGACCCTTGTGGTGGTCGGCGCACTGGCGCTGACCGGGCGCGAGGAAACCCGTGCCCCGGAGGCGGCCGGAACCGCCGCGGCGGCCGCGCCGAGCGCGAGCGCCGCCGGGTCGGCGCCACCCGTGGTGGTACCGGGACGCCCGGGGGAGCCCGCCGCGACCCGCCCGGCCGAACAGGTCCGGGGCGCCACCACGCCGCGCTGGAACAGCCTCGACGTCTGGTACGTCCGGATGATGATCCCGCACCACGAGCAGGCCCTGGAGATGGCCGCCCTCGCGCCCGAGCGCGCCGCCGACGCGCGGGTGCGCGCCGTGGCCGACCGGATCCGTGCCGCGCAGGGCCCGGAGGTCGGCCTGCTGCGGGCCTGGCTCAGCACGCGCGACCTGCCCGCCGACGTACCCGGGCACGACCACGGCAGCATGCGCGGGATGCAGTCCCCGGAGGCGATGCGGCGGCTCGCCGACGCCCGCGGCGCGGAGTTCGACAAGCTGTTCGTGCAGATGATGTCCGACCACCACCGGGGCGCGATCGTCATGTCCACCGACCTGCTGAAGGTCGGCGTCGACCAGCCGATGCAGGAGTTCGCCACCTCGGTGGCCGTCGAGCAGTCCGCCGAGATCAGCCGCATGCAGGCCCTCCTGACCCGCTGACCTGGGAGCGGGCGGGGGAGGACGCAGGGGCGGGCCTAGGCTGGGGGATCGTGAACCGCCTGATCCTCGGTCGCCCGCTGCGGGGTGTCGCGTTCGACGCGGCAGTCTGCGGCCTCGTCGCGTTCTTCGCGCTGTCCGGCTTCGTCGCCGGGCAGACCGGGATCCCGGCGACCGCTGTCGGCCTGGCGATGGCGGCGGCGCTGTTCCTCCGGCGTACCCACCCGTCGGCCGTGGGTGCCCTGGTGGCCGCGCTCGCGCTGGTCCAGGTGATCGCCGGCTGGGGCCCGCTCAGCTACGACATCGCCGTCCTGATCGCCCTCTACAGCGTGGTCAAGTACGCCGACCGGCTCCGCGACGGCATCGCCGCCGGGATCGTCGCCGTGATCGGCGGGGTACTCGCCGCGCTCCAGACGTCCGGCACCGGTCCCTGGTGGATGGGCGCGTTCTTCTACACCCTGATCGTCGGCGCGGTCTTCCTGGCCGGACTGAACCTGCGGACCCGCCGGCTCTACGTGCTCAGCCTGGAGGAACGCGCCGCCACGCTGGAACGCGAGCGGGAGGCCGAGGCGCGCGCCGCCGTCGCCGAGGAACGCACCCGCATCGCCCGTGAGTTGCACGACGTGGTCGCCCACAGCATGGCCGTGATGATCGTGCAGGCCGACGGGGTGCGGTTCACGCTCGACCGGGACCCGGCCACCGCCCGGGAGGCGGCCAAGGTGGTCGCCGACACCGGCCGGGCGGCGCTGGAGGAGATGCGGCGGCTGGTCGGCGTACTCCGGGAACCGGACCGCCCGGAGCCGGCGCCGGCGGACCAGCCGGCCGCCGAGCCGGCGCATCGGCGGCCCGCGCTGGTGGAGTTACCCGCGTTGCTCGACCGGTTCCGCGCCGCCGGGCTGCGGATCACCTGCGGCGGCACCGGCACGCCGCGGGCGCTGCCGCCCGGCCTGGAGCTGACCGTCTACCGGGTGGTGCAGGAGAGCCTGACCAACGCGCTCAAGCACGCCGGTGTCGGCGCGTCGGTGGAGCTGACGCTGGACTGGGCCGCCGACGCCGTCGTGGTCCGGGCGGTCGACGACGGCGGCGGCGCTCCGGTGGTCCGGCCGGCGCCGTCCGGCGGGCACGGCCTGGTCGGCATGCGGGAACGGGTCGGGGTGTACGACGGCAGCCTCGCCGCCGGCCCCACACTCGCCGGCGGCTGGCGGGTGCAGGCGCGGCTGCCACGGCCGGCGGGCGCCGGCACCGAGGAAGGGAGCGCGGCGGCGTGACAGTGCGAGTGATGATCGTCGACGACCAGATGCTGGTACGGGCCGGGTTCCGGATGGTGCTCGACTCCCAGCCGGACCTGGAGGTGGTCGGCGAGGCCATCGACGGCGCGGACGCGCTGCGGGTGCTGGACCGGATCGAGGCCGACGTGGTGGTGATGGACCTGCGCATGCCCACCATGGACGGGGTGGAGGCGACCCGGCGGATCTGCGCCCGCCCGGATGGCGGCGGCCCGCGCGTGCTGGTGCTCACCACGTTCGACACCGAGGCCGACGCGTTCGCCGCGCTGCGCGCCGGGGCGAGCGGGTTCCTGCTCAAGAACGTGCCGCCGGAGGAGCTCATGGCCGCGATCCGGGTGGTGGCCCAGGGCGACTCGGTGGTGGCACCGTCGATCACCCGGCGGCTGCTCGACCGGTTCGCCGGTCAGCTCGGTCCCGCGCCGGCCGCCGACCCCCGGCTGGCCCAGCTCACCGAGCGGGAGCGCGAGGTGCTGCTGCTGGTGGCGCAGGGGCTCTCCAACGCCGAGATCGCCGCCCGGGTGCACGTCGCGGAGGCGACGGTGAAGACCCACGTGGGTCGCATCCTGGCCAAGCTCCAGCTCCGCGACCGGGTTCAGGCGGTGGTGCTGGCGTACGAGAGCGGCCTGGTCACGCCCGGCGGCTGACCGGCCGTACGTCTCAGGTCGTACGGGTTCCCCCGGTGGGGGACGACCGTGGTCGCACCGAGGTCGAGCGCGCAGGTGGAGATCGACTCAGCGGTGCCGGACCTAGCGTCGGAAGGGTCTTCAGACCGTGTCCGACAGGAGCACCACAGTGTCCGCACCACCGACCACAGGCGTCGCCCTCGCCGCCCGCGCGCTGCGCAAGGAGTACGGCGCCGGCCAGTCCCGCGTCGTCGCGCTCGACGGCGTCGACCTCGACCTGGCCGCCGCCCGGTTCACCGCCGTGATGGGCCCCTCCGGCTCCGGCAAGTCCACACTGCTGCACTGCCTCGCCGGCCTCGACCGGCCGACCGCCGGGGCGGTCCACATCGGCGACGCCGACCTGACGGGCCTGGACGACCGGCGGCTCACCCGGCTGCGCCGGGACCGGATCGGCTTCGTCTTCCAGAAGTTCAACCTGCTGCCCACGCTCACCGCCGAGGAGAACGTCGTCCTCCCGCTGGCCATCGCCGGCCGCCGCCCGGACCCGACCTGGCTGCGTCAGGTGGTGGCCGCGGTCGGCCTGACCGATCGCCTCGGACACCGCCCGGCGGAGCTGTCGGGCGGCCAGCAGCAGCGCGTCGCGGTGGCCCGCGCCCTGATCACCCGGCCGTGGGTGATCTTCGCCGACGAGCCGACCGGCAACCTCGACTCGCGCTCCGGCGCGGAGGTGCTGCGGCTGCTGCGCGAGGCGGTCGACACGCTCGGCCAGACCGTCGTCATGGTCACCCACGACCCGGCCGCCGCCGCGTACGCCGACCGGGTGGTCTTCCTCGCCGACGGCCGGCTGGTCGACGAACTGCACGCGCCGACGGTCGGCGCGGTCCGGGACGCGCTCAGCCGGCTCGACCCGGCCGTGACCCCGGCGGGGCGGTGACCGGGATGTTGCGCCTGACCCTGCGCCAGGTCCGCGCCGACGGCCTGCGCCTGCTGCTGTCCTCGCTGGCGATCGTGCTCGGCGTCGCGTTCGTCGCCGGCACGCTGATGTTCATCGACGGCATGCGCGCCGGGGCGTACGAGCGGGCCGGTGAGTTCGACAGGCACACCGACCTGGCCGCGTACGCCGAGACCGACCCGCTGCCCCCGGCGCTCGTGGACCGGGTGCGCGCCGTCGACGGGGTGGCCGCCGCCGCGGGCGAGCTGACCGGCTCCGCCGGGGTGGTCGGCCGCGACGGCCGTCCCGTGCTCGGGTACGCGGTGCTCGCCGCGATCCCCACCGAGACGGACCTGCAGTCCTACGACGTGGTCGCCGGGCGGCTGCCGCAGCGCCCCGGCGAGGTGGTGCTCGACGACGAGACCGTCGCCGAGCAGCGCTTCACCGTCGGCGGGCCGGTGTCGATCGGCGGGCAGGACGGCGCGGCCCGCCCGTACACCCTGGTCGGCACCGTCGACGTGGACGGCAGCTCCCGCGACGTCGGCGGCCCGTACATCGGGTTGACCGGACCGGACGCGCTCACCGTCGGCGGCGAGAAGGGGTACGGCCGGATCATGGTGGCGGCGCGGCCCGGGGTGGACACGGCCGCGCTCGCCGACCGGATCCGCGCCGTGGTGGGACCGGACGTGACGGTCCGGGACCGCGATGCCATCCTCGACGCCGCAGTCGACGACGCGGTCCGCGACCTGCGGCAGTTCGGCATGCTGCTGGGCACGTTCGCGGCGGTGGCGGTGGTGGTGGCCGGCTTCGTGATCGCCAACACCTTCGCCATCGTGCTCGCCCAGCGCTCCCGGCGTACCGCGCTGCTGCGCCTGGTCGGCGCCACCCGGGGGCAGATCTACCGGGCCACGCTGTCCGAGGCGGCGGTGACCGGCCTGCTCGCCTCCGTGGCCGGGGTGCTGGCCGGCGCGGCGGTGGCCGGCGGCCTCGGCGTCCTGCTCGCCGGCACCGGCGCGCCGCTCGGTAGCGGGCTCACCCTGACCTCGCGGACGCTGCTGCTCTCGCTGGGGCTGGGGACTCTGCTCACCGTGGCGTCGGCCGCGCTGCCGGCCTGGCAGGGCACCCGGGTCGCCCCGGTGGCCGCGCTCACCGACGCGGCGATCAACCCGGTGCGCCCGGCCGGGCGGGTCCGGCTGGCGGTCGGCGCGCTGGCGCTCGCCGCCGGTGTGGCGGCGCTGGCCGGCGCGGGTGCCACCGGCCAGGTGGTGCTGGTGGCGGCCGGCGCGTTGCTGGCCTTCGGCGGCATCGTGGCGTTCGGCCCGGTGCTGGTGCCGGCCCTGGTACGGGTGCTCGGCGGGCCGTTCCGCGCGGCGTTCGGCGCCACCGGCGGGCTGGCCGTGTCGAACGCGGTACGCAACCCGCGCCGGGTCGCCGCCACCGCGACCGCCATGGTGATCGGCATCGGGCTCGTCTCCGCGTTCGTGGTCGGCGCCGCGAGCGTCAAGTCCGGCATCGAACGCGCGGTGGACGCCCGGATCGGCGTGGACTTCCTGGTCACCGGTATCGGCGGCGACCTGCCGGCCACCGTCGCCGACGACCTGGCCGCCCGCCCGGAGCTGGGTGTGGTGCACGAGCAGCGCAGCCGGGTGGTCGGCGACGTGCAGCTGCGCGCCGCGCATCCGGCGCTGGTCCGGCGCACGCTGTCCGCGGTGGACGCCGGTGACCCGGCGGACCTGGGCCCGGGTTCGGTGCTGGTGCACCGCGAGCTGGCCGCGGCGCGGGGCTGGACGGCCGGCTCCACGATCACGCTGGCGGGCCGCCCGTTCCGGGTCGTCGCGGTGGTGGCCGACGAGGAGCCGGTCCTGGCCGGCAGCCCGGTGCCCGCCGGCCACCTGGTGGACGTGCTGGACACCGACTTCACCGCCATGTTCCCCACCGAGCGCGGCTACCTGGCCGAGGTGGACCCGGCCCCCGGGGTGGGTGTCGACGCCGCCCGGACCGCCGTCGAGTCGGTGCTGGCCCGCTATCCGACGGTGAACGTGATGGACCAGGCCGCGTACAAGAAGATGCTCACCGGCACCGTCGACATGGTGCTGGGGTTCGTCACCGCGCTGCTCGGCCTGGCCGTGGTGATCTCGCTGGTCGGGGTCGCCAACACGCTCAGCCTGTCGGTGGTGGAACGCACCCGGGAGACCGCGGTGCTGCGCGCGGTCGGGCTGAGCCGGGCCGGGATGCGGGGCGTGCTGGCGGTCGAGGCGGTGCTCACCGCGCTCGTCGGCACGCTGCTCGGCATCGCGCTCGGCACCGGGGCGGCGGCCGGGGCGATGGCAGTGATGGCCCGCATCGGCGGCGACTTCACGCTGGTGCTGCCCTGGGCGCGGATCGGGCTGATCGTCGCGGTGGCGGTGGTGGCCGCGCTGCTCGCCTCGGTCCTGCCGGCCCGCCGGGCGCTGTCCCGGCCGGTGGTGGCGTCGCTCGGCGCGGACTGAGCACCGCCACCCGGACACGGACGAGCCGGCTCCGCCGTGGGCGGGGCCGGCTCGTGGTGGGTCAGGGCTGGGTGGCCGGCTGCCCGCCGGTGTCACCGCCGCCGGTGCCGGGGTCGGCGGTGGTCGGGTCCGGCGCGGGCGCCGTGGTGGGCGCCGTCGTCGTCGGCGCGCTCGACGGCGTGCTGCTCGGCTCGGCCGACGGGGCCGGCTCGTCGGTGACGCTCGGCTGCGCCGACGGGGTCGCCGAGGTGCTCGGCGTCACCGAGGGCGTGGCCGACGGCCGGCCGCCCGGGCCGACCGGGCGGTAGGTGTACTCGTCGTCGGCCGACGGCTCGTCGACGACCGGCTCCGCGGCCGGGTCGCTCGGCGCCACCGCGGGCGCGGTCTTGTCGATCTTCGTGGCCGGTTCGGCGGTGTCGTTGGCGGCGGCCACGAGCGCGCCCAGCGCGCCCATCGCCACCAGCACCGCGCCCAGCGCCCCGACGAGCGTGCCGCGCCGGCCCCGCCGCCGCGACGTCGCCACCGCGGCGCCCGGGCGGACCGCAGGCTGGTCGTCGCGGGACCGCGCCGAGCCCGCCGCGCCGCGCAGCGCCACCGTCGCGGTCGGCGAGTCGTTACGCGCGGCCCGTGCCGCGTCGGCCATCGCCGCGGCACTCGGGTAACGGTCGGCCGGGTCCTTGGCCAGCGCGCGGGAGACCAGCTCCCGCACCGACGCCGGGATCTCCGCCGGCAGCTCCGGCGGCTCGTCGTCGAGATGGCGTACGGCCACCTGGAGCGGGTTGTCGCCGGTGAACGGCGGGCTGCCGGTGAGGCAGCAGTACGCGACGGCGCCGAGCGCGTACACGTCGGTGGCGCCCGAGACGGGCCGGCCGGCGGCCTGCTCCGGCGCCATGTAGAGGGCGGTGCCGGGCACCGCGTTCGTGCTGGTGATGCTCGTGACGTTCGTCGACCGGGCCACCCCGAAGTCGACCAGGACCACGGTGCCGTCGTCCTGCACGAGCAGGTTGCTCGGCTTCACGTCCCGGTGCACGATGCCGCGGCCGTGCGCCGCGTGCAGCGCCTGCGCCACCTGCGCCACGATCGACATGGTCTCGGCGACCTCGAGCTGTCCGGCGGTCTCGATCCGCCGCGACAGCGGCTCACCGGCGACGAACTCCATCACCAGGTAGTCGGCCCGGCCGCCGCCGGGCAGGTCGTCCTCACCGCAGTCGAAGACCTGGACCACGCCGGGGTGGCGCAGCGAGGCCATGATCCGCGCCTCGGAACGGAACCGGGCGATGAAGTCGGGGTCGGACACCAGGGCGGGAAGCAGCACCTTCACCGCGACCGGGCGACCGAGGACAAGGTCGGTGGCACGCCAGACGTCGCCCATGCCGCCGGTGGCGACACGGTCATCCAGGCGGTACCGACCGCTGAGTACGACGTCTGAGGACAGCACCCCCATACCGTACCCACAGCAGGCGCGAAGTATTTCCCGCGATATCCGTGGCCGGTCCGGGCGGGCCGTTCGGCCGGGTGTCCGGCACCCGGGACGCCGATCGGCTGATCGTGATCGACCCGGTACGATCGGCCAGAAAGTGACGCGCCCCCCGCTCTCGCGGCCCGCCGCCCCGGCGGGGATCCGACCCGGGGAGCGTCGCGACCGCCGTCCGTGTTACCCCGACACGCCGGTGACGCAGGTAGACATTTCTCTCTGTTTCTCCGCCGTGCGGAGGCTTGCCGACGCGACCCGCCCGCACCGGCGTCGGCCCGACTCCCGGCCGCCCCCGGACGCCGGTACGGTATGTCCCGCCGACGCCCGTGCCGCGCGGCAGTGTCCACGGCGCTCCGCACCCTCGTGCGGGTGCCTGATTCAGCTCACCGGGGGGCCGAGTGCGGATGGCGGTGTGGTCCCTGGCACCCGTTGACCGGCTCCGGGGCGTCATCCGGCTGGGGCGGCGCGCGTGACGGCCGAACTGAACGAGGCGGTCGCCGCGGCGCAGGCGGGGGACGAGGAGGCGTTCCGGTTCCTCTACCGCAGCCTGCAACCCGCGCTGCTGCGCTACCTGACCGCCCTCGTCGGCGCCGACGCCGAGGACGTGGCCTCGGAGGCGTGGCTCCAGATCTCCCGCGACCTGCCGTCGTTCACCGGCGGCGAGTTCCGCGCCTGGGTGGTCACCATCGCCCGCAACCGGGCCATGGACCATCTGCGCCGGCAGCGGCGGCGGCCCTCCGTGCCGGTGCCGGTGCAGGCCCTCAACGACCTGGCCGCCGACGTCGACACCGCCGACCGGGCCGGTGAGGCCATCGCCACCGAGAGCGCGCTCGCGCTGATCCGTACGCTGCCGCCGGCCGAGGCCGAGGCGGTGATGCTGCGGGCCGTCATCGGCCTGGACGCGGAGACCGCCGGGCGGGTGCTGGGCCGGCGGGCCGGCGCGGTGCGCACCGCCGCGCACCGCGGCCTGCGCCGGCTCGCCGCGCTGCTGGAGCGCTCGGCGGCGCAGGCCGCGCCGGAGGACACCCGGGACGCCGTCGCGCCGCGTCCCCGGACCGAGCGCCAGGTGCCGCACGCGCCCGAGGCCGAGCCGGCGGAGGGCTGACGTGAGGGGAGACGACGGCATGCACGCTCGCCGGTCCGGCGGGCCCGCCGACCGTACGGAGTCCGACCGGCTGCTCGACGCCGCGCGCGCCGGCACGCCGCCGGGCGCCGACACCGACCCGCTGACCCGGCTGCTGTCCGCCGCGGCCGGCCCGGCCGGCCCGGACGAGGTCGCCGGGGAGGAGCAGGCGCTCGCCGCCTTCCGGGCGGCCCGCGCCGGAACCGCGCCGGCGCCGGTGATCGCGCCGCGCCCGCGCCGGCGCCTGCGGATCGCCGCCGCGCTGGCCGGGCTCGCCGCCACCGCCGTCGCCGGGGTGGCGTTCGCCGCCGTGCGCCTGAACCACGACCCCGAGCCGGTGGTGCCGCCCGCGACGACGGCCGGGCCGACCGGCGCCGGACCGACGGGCACCGGACCCGCCGTCACCGGGCCGTCCCGGCCGGCGCCGAGCACCCCGGCCGGTGACGCGTCCGGCGCGTTGTCCCCACCGGCTCCGGCCCCGTCCGGTACGCCGAGCGCCAAGGCCCGGCCGTCCGCGCCCCCGGCCGGCGGGGCGAGCCTGGCCGGCCACTGCCGCGCCTACCTGGCCAAGCCGGAACGACAGCGGGAGAAGGCGCTCACCAAGCCGGGCTTCGCCGACCTGGTGGCCGCCGCCGGCGGCCCCGAGCAGGTGGAGAGCTACTGCCGCAACCTCGTGGGCGCGTCGCCGGAGGGCCCGGACGACGCGCCGGAGCCCGAGCCCCCGGGCCGGGAAGCGGACGACTGAGCGCCGCGGCGCAATCAGATTCCGGACAAAAATTCATCTCTCCGGGCAAGCGGATCTCGTCTGCTAGACAGAGGATGGTGGGGCGGCGTCCCGTGCCGTCCCGGCCGGGCGCGTCGCGACGACGTCGTCGCCCATCGCCGAGGAGGAGCCGTTCCATGGTGATGTCGCCGGACCTGGACCGCGCAGTCGTCCTGGGGGACGAGGAGGCGGCCCGCGGCCACCTCGCCCGGATCTGCTTCAAGACCGGGCCACCCGCACTCGTCGGCGTCGAACTGGAATGGACCGTGCACGACGCCGCGGACCCGGCCCGGCCGGTCGACCGCGAGCGACTACGCGAGGCGCTGGGGCGGCACAGCCCGGTGACCCTCGACCCCACCAGTCCGGCCGACGAGCTCCGGCACGGCGGCGCCGTGACCGTGGAGCCCGGCGGGCAGGTGGAGATCTCCGCGACGCCCCGATCGTCGGTCGGCGCCCTCATCCTGGCCACCGAGGCCGACGTCGCCGAGCTGCGGGCCCGGCTGGACGCCGCCGGCCTGGTGCTCGGCCGCAGCGGCATCGACCCGTGGCGCCTTCCCCGGCCCGTCGTGGAGACCCCGCGCTACCGGGCCATGCGCTGCGCCTTCGACCGGCGTGGCCCGGCGGGACGGGCGATGATGTACAGCACGGCCGGGCTCCAGGTCTGCCTGGACGCGGGCGAGCCGGAGCACCTGGCACAGCGCTGGGCCGCCGCGCACGCCGTCGGCCCGCCGCTGCTCGCCGCCTTCGCCACCGCCGACCGGCACGCGGGCCGCCGCACCGGCTGGGCCTCCGCCCGGATGGCCACCTGGCTGGCCATCGACCCGGCCCGGACCCGTCCGGTGTGGTCGCCCGAGCGCGCCGACGACGATCCGGTGGCGGCCTGGACCCGGTACGCGCTCGCCGCGCCGCTGCTGTGCGTACGCGGCGACGGCCCGGACTGGACCGCGCCGCCCGGTGTCACGTTCGCCGACTGGCTGGCCGGGGCGCTGCCCCGCCCGCCCACCACCGGCGACCTGGAATACCACCTCAGCACGCTGTTCCCGCCGGTACGCCCGCGCGGCTACCTGGAGCTGCGCTACCTGGACACCCAGCCCGGCCCGGCGTGGACGGTGCCGCTGGCGGTGCTCACGTCGCTCTTCACCGACCCGGCCACCACCCGGGACGCGCTGGCGGCGGCCGGCCCGGTCGCCGACCGGTGGCGCGCGGCGGCCCGGTGCGGGCTGGCCGAGCGTCCGCTGGCGAGCGCCGCGGCGGCGCTGTTCGACCTGGCCCTGACGGCCCTGCCGAGGCTCGGCCTGCCCGAGGGCATCCACGACGAGACCGACCGAGCGATCCGGCGGCACCGCGCCGCCGCGGAGAGGGGACACCGGTGACCACCACCGAGCGACTACGCGACCGGATCGCCGCGGAACTGGAGCGGACCCGGGCCCGTACCGCGCTGCTGACCGACGCGGTGGACGACGACGACCTGGTCCGGCAGCACTCCACGCTGATGTCGCCGCTGGTCTGGGACCTGGCGCACGTCGGCAACCAGGAGGAGCTGTGGCTGGTCCGCGACGTCGGCGGCCGCGAACCGGTACGCCACGACATCGACGACCTCTACGACGCGTTCAAGCAGCCCCGCAAGGACCGCCCGGCGCTGCCGCTGCTGCCGCCGGCCGAGGCCCGTGCCTACGTGCGTACGGTCCGCGACAAGGTGTTCGACCTGCTCGACGGCATCCGCTTCACCGAGCGTCCGCTCGTCGCCGACGGGTTCGCGTTCGGCATGATCGTGCAGCACGAGCAGCAGCACGACGAGACCATGCTCGCCACCCACCAGCTGCGCGCCGGCGCCCCGGTGCTGGACGCGCCGCCCCCGCCGGAGCCCCGGGCCCGGGTCGGCGGGGAGGTACGGGTGCCGGCCGGGCCGTTCACCATGGGCACCTCCACCGACCCGTGGGCGCTGGACAACGAGCGCCCGGCGCACACCGTCGACCTGCCCGCGTACGTCATCGACGCCGCGCCGGTGACGAACGGTCAGTACCGGGCGTTCATCGCCGACGGCGGGTACGACGAGCCGCGCTGGTGGAGCGAGGCGGGCTGGCGGCACCGCGTCGAGGCGGACCTGAGCGCGCCGATGCACTGGCGGCGCGACGGGGACGGGTGGGCGTACCGCCGGTTCGGCCGCTGGTCGCCGGTACGCGACGACGAGCCGGTGGTGCACGTCTGCTGGTACGAGGCGCAGGCGTACGCGGCGTGGGCCGGCAAGCGGCTGCCCACCGAGGCGGAGTGGGAGAAGGCGGCCCGCTGGGATCCGGCGACCGGCCGGTCCCGCCGCTACCCGTGGGGCGACGAGGACCCGGGCACCGAGCACGCCAACCTGGGGCAGCGGCACCTGTGGCCGGCGCCGGTGGGCGCGTACCCGGCGGGCGCCTCGCCGCTGGGCGTGCACCAGCTCGTCGGCGACGTGTGGGAGTGGACCTCCTCGCCGTTCCGGGGTCACCCGGGCTTCACCGCGTTCCCGTACCGGGAGTACTCGGAGGTCTTCTTCGGCGACGACCACCGGGTGCTGCGGGGCGGCTCGTTCGGCACCGACCGGTCCGCCTGCCGGGGTACGTTCCGCAACTGGGACTACCCGATCCGGCGGCAGATCTTCAGCGGTTTCCGCTGCGCCCGGGACGCCGGACCGGAGGAGTGAGCCGGCCCGATGTGCCGTCACCTCGCGTACCTCGGTCCACCCGTGCTCCTGGGCAGCCTGCTGTTCGACCCGCCGTACGGGCTGCTGCGCCAGTCGTGGGCGCCGCGTGACATGCGCGGCGGCGGCACGGTGAACGCCGACGGTTTCGGCGTCGCCTGGTATCCCGGCGACGGCGACCCGGTCCGTTACCGGCGGGCCCAGCCGATGTGGAGCGACACCACGCTGCCGGAACTGGCCGCCGTGACGCGGGTGCGGGCGGTGCTGGCCGCGGTCCGCTCCGCCACCGTCGGCATGCCGCTGCACGAGACCGCCGCCGCCCCCTTCGCCGAGGGGCGGTGGCTGTTCAGCCACAACGGCGTGGTGCGGGGCTGGCCGGACAGCCTGGTCCCGCTCGCCGCCGGCCTGCCCGTCCGCGACCTGATCACCCTGGACGTGCCGACCGACTCGGCGCTGCTGTGGGCGCTGGTCCGGCACCGGCTGCGGGCCGGCGCGCCGCCGGACGAGGCGGTGGCGGACACCGTCGCGGCGGTGACCGCCGCCGCTCCCGGCTCGCGGCTGAACCTGCTGCTCACCGACGGTACGACGGTGGTGGCGAGCACGGCCGGGCATGCGCTGTCGGTGCGCCGCGGCCCGGACTCGGTGCTGCTGGCGTCCGAACCGTTCGACGACGACCCGGCCTGGCGGGCCGTGCCGGACGGCCGGCTCGTGGTGGCGACCACGGGCGGGCTCGACGTGCGGGACACGACCGCCGCCTGACGATCCGTACCCACCGCAAGAGAGGACACCCGATGAGCGCGGAGCCGCTGGAGATCCACCTGGAGCAGCAGGACCTCGACCGTGGGTTGCGGGAGGACGTACGGGTCGGGCTGACCGCGACGCCGAAGTGGCTGCCGCCGAAGTGGTTCTACGACGCCCGGGGCAGCGAGCTGTTCGAGGAGATCACCCGCCTGCCGGAGTACTACCCGACCCGGGCCGAGCGGGCGGTGCTGGCGGCGCACGCCGACGACGTGGCCACCATGACCGGCGCGAAGACGCTGATCGAGCTGGGTTCGGGTTCGTCGGAGAAGACCCGGCTGCTGCTCGACGCGTTCACCCGCCACGGCGACCTGGGCACGTTCGTGCCGCTGGACGTGTCGGTGAGCGCGTTGCGGTCGTCCACCGAGCAGATCGCCGCCGCGTACCCGGGGCTGCGGGTGCGGGGGATCGTCGGTGACTTCACCCGCCACCTGGACCGGCTGCCCACCGGCGGCCGGCGCCTGGTGGCGTTCCTCGGCGGCACGATCGGCAACCTGCTGCCGGTGGAACGGGCCGAGTTCCTCACCGCGATGCGCGCGGCGCTGGAGACCGGCGACTGGCTGCTGGTCGGCACCGACCTGGTCAAGGACCCGGGCGTGATCGTGCCCGCCTACGACGACGCGGCGGGCGTGACCGCCGAGTTCAACCGCAACGTGCTGCGGGTGATCAACCGCGAGCTGGGCGCGGACTTCGACGTCGACGCGTTCCGGCACGTGGCGGTCTGGGATCCCGAGCGGGAGTGGATCGAGATGCGGTTGCGCGCCGAGCACCCGACCCGGGTGCGGGTGCTGGACACCGACGTGGTGTTCGCCGCCGGTGAGGAGCTGCGGACCGAGGTGTCGGCCAAGTTCCGGCCGGACGGGATCGCGGCCGAGCTGACCGCCGCGGGGTTCGACAGGCGGGCGTTCTGGACCGACCCGGACGGGCTGTTCGGGGTGAGCCTGGTCCGCGCCGACTGAGGGCCGCCGTGGCCCCGGCCACACCCGGTGACCGGCCCGGCCGGTGATCGGCTAGGCTGGCGGCGCGAAGGGGAGTAGCCCCCAATGTCGTGGTCGACACACTGGTGCGTTCCGCATCCGGCCACGCGGCCCCGGTCTCCGGGGCGGGCGAGACCTTCGACTCAGGCTGTCGCAGCCGGGTCGAGGGCGCCCCCGTTCCTCCTCCCGGCTTGATCGGGAAGGTTCGCATGGAGGGTTTCCTCGTCGCGCTGGTGGTCAGCTTCGGCGTCATCTTCGTCGCCGAGCTGGGCGACAAGTCCCAGCTCATGGCTCTGACGTTCGCCACGCGGTTCAAGCCGGTGCCGGTGCTCATCGGCATCACGATCGCCACCGCCGTCGTCCACCTGGCCTCGGTGGCCATCGGGTACGGCCTGAACGCCGCCCTGCCCACCGACTGGATCTCGCTCATCGCCGGTCTGGCGTTCCTCGGCTTCGGTGCCTGGACGCTGCGCGGCGACAGGCTGACCGAGGAGGAGAAGCGCAAGGCCGAGCGCGGCGGCCGGTCCGCCGTCATCGCCGTCGGTGTGGCGTTCTTCCTGGCCGAGCTGGGCGACAAGACCATGCTCGCCACCATCACGCTGGCCACCAAGTACGGCTGGTTCGGCACCTGGCTCGGCTCGACGCTCGGCATGGTGGCGGCGGACGCGCTGGCGATCCTGGTGGGCCGGATGCTCGGCCGGCACCTGCCGGAGCGGACCATCCGCTACGGCGCGGCGGTGCTGTTCGCCATCTGCGGCCTCTGGCTGATCTTCGAGGCGGTCTCCGAGCTGACCTGACGTGAGTGGTGCGGCGGCGCCCGATGATCGGAGTGCGCTCGGGTGGGTAAGTAGCGCGGGTGAGCGCCGTGGCGGTGACCGCCCGGCGGAGGACGAATCGGCACGACCGGGAGGTTCCGCCCATGAGCAGGCACGACGAGCCCAACGAGTACGGCTTCGCCGGGGGCGCCACCGCGCCGGAGCCGCCGCCGGGCGGGCGCGAGGACGAGCAGGACCGCGCCGAGCAGGTGGCCGTGCCCGGCGACGACCTCACCGCGCCGGCCGCCGAGGCGCTCGAGGAACCGGAACGCAAGCGCGAGCCGCGGCCGGCCGAGCGCCGGCACTGAGGCGTACCGCGTCGAGGGTGGCGGCGGGCGTGACCGGACGGTCGCGCCCGCCGCGCCGGTTCAGACCGGGCCCTCCTGGTAGACGTCCGGTACGCCGTCACCGTCGGCGTCCCGGCTCTCCCGCTCGCTGATCCGCCGGTAGACCCGGTTGCGGCGCACCAGCACCACCGAGGCCAGCAGGGCGGAGATCAACGAGCCGAGCAGCACGGCCACCTTGACGCCGTCCTCCTCCGGGCTGCCGGCACCGAACGCCAGTTCGCCGATGAGCAGCGACACGGTGAAGCCGATGCCGGCCAGCAACGCCAGCCCGAGCAGGTCGGCCCAGGTGATCTCCTCGTCCAGTTCGGCCCGGGTGAACCGGGCGAGCAGGTACGTCGACCCGAACACGCCGATCACCTTGCCGAGCACCAGCCCGGCGGCCACCGCGATCACCACCGGGTTGGTCAGCACGCCGCCCACGTCCACGCCGACCAGCGTCACCCCGGCGGCGAAGAAGGCGAAGACCGGCACGGCCAGGCCGGCGGAGACCGGCCGCCAGCGGTGCTCCAGCCGCTCGGCCAGGCCGGGCGCGCCGTCGCGGCCGCGCAGCACCGGCACTGTGAAACCGAGCAGCACGCCCGCCACCGTGGCGTGCACGCCGGAGGCGTGCACGAGCGCCCAGGCGGCCACCGCCAGCGGGATCAGCGCCCACCACCAGGTCCGCCGCCGCTGCACCAACAGCCCGAACGCGGCGATCGGCAGCAGTGCGCCGAGCAGCGGCAGCGGGTGGAACGCGTCGGTGTAGAAGACCGCGATGATGGTGATCGCGAAGAGGTCGTCGACCACCGCGAGGGTGAGCAGGAAGGCACGCAGCCCCTGCGGCAGGTGGGAGCTGACCACGGCGAGCACGGCGAGCGCGAACGCGATGTCGGTGGCGGTGGGGATGGCCCATCCGCGCAGGCCGTCGCCGCCGGCGCTGAGCGTCACCGCGAGGTAGACCAGCGCGGGGGCGATCATGCCGCCGAGCGCGGCGACCACCGGCAACGCGGCCCGCCGGGGGTCGCGCAGGTCACCGGCGACGAACTCGCGCTTGAGCTCCAGGCCGACCACGAAGAAGAAGATCGCCAGCAGCCCGTCGGCGGCCCAGGTGCGCAGGTCCAGGTCGAGGTGCAGCCCGGCGCCGCCGGGCCAGGGCACCCAGTGGCTCAGTTCGGCGTACGCGGCGCGCCACGGCGAGTTGGCCCAGATCAGGGCGAGGACCGCGCCGAGCAGCAGCAGGCCGCCGCCGACGGTCTCGGTGCGCAGCACGTCGGCCAGGAAGCGGGCCTCCGGCCAGGAGCGGCGGGACAGCAGGCGCGAGCGGTGCGGGGTGTGCTGGGGCATGCGGCGTCCGTTCGGAAGCTGGGGTCGGCGGAACCATCGCCGACCAGGCTTCCCGGCACACCGGGATCAACCCTAACGGGCGCCGCCACCCGCGGCGAGCCGAGCCGGCCGATGGGACGCCCCTCTCACCACTCGGGTGGAGCGTCCCATCGGCGCGGCGGCAGTCAGCGTTGCCCAGGCAGAGCCGGCAGGGACGCCCCGACCGGGTCGCAGAACGCGGCCATCCGCTTGATCAGCTCGTCCGGGTCGGCGTACGGGTCGAGCCCGCGCACCTCGTCCGGGTCCAGCTCGGGCACCGGCACGTGGGAGATCAGCGGGTGCAGCGGCCGGGTGTCCACCTCGTCGGCGCCGAACAGGTGCTCGTGCAGCTTCTCGCCCGGGCGCAGACCGGTGAAGACGATCTCCACCGGGCGGTCCGCCTCGGCGGCGAGCCGGCGGGCCACGTCGGCGATCCGGACCGGCTCACCCATGTCGAGCACCAGCGCCTCACCGCCCCGGCCGATCGTCGCGGCCTGCAGCACCAGGTGCACCGCCTCCTGGACGGTCATGAAGTAGCGGGTCACGTCGGGGTGGGTGACAGTCACCGGCACCCCGGCGCGGATCTGCGCCTGGAACGCGGTGAGCACCGAACCGCGGCTGCTGAGCACGTTGCCGAACCGGACGCTGAGGTACCGGCCGTCCAGGCGCTGCGCGTGGTACGCGGTGAGCCGCTCGGTGATCCGCTTGGAGTAGCCGAGGACGCTGGTCGGGTTGGCCGCCTTGTCGGTGGAGATGTTCACGAACTCGGCGACGTCCCGGCACGCCTCCAGCACGTTCAGCGTACCCAGGATGTTGGTCTTGATCGCCTCACCGGGGTGGCGCTGCAGCAGCGGGAGGTGCTTCAGCGCGGCGGCGTGGAACACCACGTCGGGCTGCCGGTCGGCGACCACCCGGGCGATGCCCTCGGCGTCGCGGATGTCGGCCAGGATCAGCTCCGGCCCGTCCAGCAGCGCGCGGCCGTGCAGGGACATCTGCAGCGCGTGCAACGCGGACTCGTCCCGGTCGAGCATCATCAGCTCGTCCGGCTCGCAGCGGGCGATCTGCCGGCACAGCTCCGAGCCGATCGAGCCACCGGCCCCGGTGACGAGCACCCGGCGCCCGGCCAGCCCGCCGCGCTCCACGCTCAGCTCGGCCGCCCGGTGCGCGCGACCGAGCAGGTCGGTGAGCTGGAGGTCGCGGACGTCGGTGGCGGCCACCGGGCGGTCGAGGACCTCGCGGACCGGCGGCAGGACCTTGAACGCCGCCCCGGCCTCCAGCGTGCGGGTGCGGACGTCGCGCAGCAGCTGCGGGTCGGAGCCGCTCATCGAGAAGATGACCGTGCTCGCCCGGGTGGCCCGGACGGCTACGCCGATCTGCTCCCGGCCGCCGAGCACGCGCAGCCCTTCCAGCCGCAGGCCGCGGCTCTCGGGCGCGTCGTCGAGCAGGCCCACCGGCCGGTAGCTGCTGTCCGCGTCGTGCAGCAGCACCCGGACGAGGCGTTCGCTCGCCGCGTCCACCCCGTAGACCAGGCAGCGCTCGGCGTGTCCCGCGGCCGGCGGCCGGCGGTCGGCGTGGGCCCGCCAGAGCCCGCGGGCGGTCGCCATCACCACGAGCGCCACCGCGCCGCCGACCAGCGGCGTGCTGGCCGGGACCGGGTGCTCCGTCCACGGCAGCAGGGCGACGAAGCCGACCGCTGCGACGAGCGCGACGGTGGTGGCCAGGCCCTGCGCGTCACCGGCGCTGCCGATCGGGTACCGGCCGTAGAGCCGGGTCCGCACCAGCGTGAGCGTGGCGTACAGCGCGGCGCAGGTCAGCGCCAGGCCGAGCGTGCGGGCGCTGGCGGCGGCGGTGAGGTCGAATTCGTACCGCGTCCAGGCGGCGCCGAGAAAACCTCCGCACCACGCGGCCGTGTCCAGCGTTAACAGGGAAAGGGTGGCGGCGCGGTGGGTGATCCGGCCGGGGGGTCGAACGGCTGTGATCGCATCACGATCCATGGGCTGCCCTCTACGTCCTATCCGTATTGAAAGGATTAGACCGTCTGTGCCTGTTCGGTCGTTTACCGTCGTCCAGTCACGTAACGTCGTGAATAGGCGATTCGATCCTGGCACGGCGACTGGGGTTTTTAGGGGGCTTTCGTGCAGTTTCATCGGCAGACCGGCGTGTCGCGAGGGGGAGCGTGATGGACGTTCTCGGCTACCTGCGCCTGGTCCGACGCCACTGGTGGATCGTGCTGGTGACGGTGATGCTCGGCCTGGGCACCGCCGCGCTGGTGACGGTCCGGACGGCGCCTCGGTACGAGGCCTCGGTGACCTTCTTCGTCACCACGCCCAGCCAGGGGGTCACCGACGCCTACCAGGGCGGCCTCTTCCTCCAGCAGCGGGTGAAGTCCTACGGTGACCTGCTCACCAGCGACCGGCTGGCGCAGAGCGTGGTCGCCGACGCGCCGCTCGGCCTCACCGCCGACCAGGTGCGCAGCCGGATCCACACCACCGCCACGACCGGCACGGTCCTGCTCCAGGCGACGATCACCGACACCGACCAGACCCGGGCGCTGAAGACCACCGAGATGCTCGCGACCAAGTTCACCGAGCTGGTCCGCAAGGTCGAGACGCCGCCGGACGGCAAGGCCCCGCCCATCAAGATCGAAGTGGTCAGCGGTCCCCGGGTCACCTCCGACCCGGTCTCGCCCCAGCCCACCCGCAACCTGGTCCTGGGCGGTCTGCTCGGCCTGCTGCTCGGCGCCGGCCTCGCAGTGCTGCGCGGGGTGGCCGACGTCCGGATGCGCGACGGCGCCGGGCTGCAACGGGTGACCGGCAGCCCGCTGCTCGGCGAGATCCCGTACGAGACCGGCGCCCGGTCGGCGCCGCTGATCGTCGGCGACGCGGCCACCTCCGCCCGGGCCGAGGCGGTCCGCAAGCTGCGCACCAACCTGCGCTTCGTGGACGTGCACGAGCCGGCCCGGGTCATCGCGGTGACCAGCGCGCTGCAGGGCGAGGGCAAGACCACGATGGCCTGCAACACCGCCATCGCGCTGGCCGAGGCGGGCTGGCGGGTGCTGCTGATCGACGCCGACCTGCGCCGCCCCAAGGTCGCCGACTACCTCGGGCTCGACGGCGGTGTCGGCCTCACCGACGTGCTCGTCGGCGACGTCCAGGTCGGTGACGTGGTGCAGCGCTGGGGCGAGAAGTCACTGCTGGTGCTGCCCAGTGGCGCCACCCCGCCCAACCCGAGCGAGCTGCTCGGCTCCAAGTCCATGGCGGACCTGCTGGTCGCGCTGCGGGACTCGGCGGACATCGTGGTCATCGACACCGCGCCGCTGCTGGCGGTCACCGACGGTGTGGTGGTGGCCGTGCAGGCCGACGGCGCGCTCCTGGTCACCCAGCAGGGGCGTACCTCCCGCAGCCAGGTCGCCGCGGCGGCGCACGCGCTCAGCTCGGTGTCGGTGCGCCTGCTCGGCTGCGTGCTCAACATGGCCAAGGTGGCGAAGGCGGACGCCTACCAGTACGAGGCGTACAAGGTGGTCGTGCCGCCCGCGGCGCCCTCCGTACCGGCCGACCGGGCCGGCACCCGGCGGGGCGCGAAGGCCGTGGGCGACCGGACGCAGGAACTCACCCGGCTGTCGCGATGAGTGCGAGCACGGGCCGGATCGACCGCTCGATCTCCTCGGCGCACCGCCGGAAGTCGGCGGGCGAGCCGCCGATCGGATCGCGCAGGTCCTCCGCGTCGGGGGCGGCGGGTTGCAGCCGCCCCCGGGCGCGGACCGCGGCCGACACCGCCGCGCGCAACGGCGTGCCCGCGTCCGCCTCCGCCTCGGCGGGGCGGGCCTCCGCGGCCAGCCGGGCGAACTGCCGCAGCGTGAACGTCCGGGTCAGCGCGGCCGGCGCCAGCGAGGTGCAGGCCGAGCGTTGCCGGCGGGTCGCGGTCAGCACCAGCGCCGCACCGGTCAGGTGCTCGGCGCGCAGCCGGCGGGTGCGGAAGACCGCCGGGTCCGCGCCGGTGGCCGCGGTCACCTCGACCGCGTACGGGTGCATGGCCGCCCCGTCGATCGCGTCGGTTCCCGCGCTGGCCACCGTCAGCGGCAGGCCCGCCAGCATGCGGCGGGCGATGAACTCCGCCATCGGTGACCGGCACATGTTCGCGTGGCAGACGAAGAGCACCTCGTCGACCATCTGCACCCCTCTCGTCGGCACGGTCGCGACGGCGGGTGCCGCGACGGCGTTCTTCCGGCGGTCGCGGCCGGACGCAGAGGGGATGCGGGAATGGTACGCGGTGCGGCGCCCGGCCGTCCGGAAAGCCGCGCCGGGAGCGCGGTCATGAGAGTCGGCATCCTCACCTACCACTTCCCGCCGGAGCCGGCGTTCGTCCCGGGCAGCCTGGCCGAGGAGCTGGTGGCCCGGGGTCACGAGGTACGGGTGCTCACCGGATTCCCGGACTACCCGGGCGGCCACGTCTATCCCGGCTGGCGGCAGCGCTGGCGGCACCAGACGCACAGCGAGCGGCTGACCGTGCGCCGGGTGCCCCGGTACGCCGCGGGCGACGGCTCCGCCCGCGCCCGTACCGCGAGCTGGCTCTCCTTCGCCGGCAGCGCCGCGCTCGCCGGACGGGGCCTGCTGCGCGACGTCGACGCGCTCTACGTCTACGGGCACCCGGCGGTCACGTTCGCCGCCACCGGGCTGCTGCGGCTGCTCGGCCGTACGCCGACGGTCCTGCACGTGCAGGACGTGTGGACGGAGCGGGACGGTCGCGCGGCGCCGGACGGCGGCTGGTCGGCGCGGCTGGAGGCCGCCTCCCGCCGCCTCTACCGGGAGGCGGCGGTGGTGGCCGTCGGTTCGCCGTCCATGGCGGATCTGGTCCGCGCCGCCGGGGCCGACCCGGGCCGGGTGCGCGTGGCGCCGAACTGGACCGACGAGCGCATCTTCCGCCCCACCCAGGCCGGTCCGGCGGTGCGGCGGCTGGTCCGCCGGGACGACCGCTGCGTGGTGATGCACGCCGGGACGATCGGCGAGCGCCAGGATCTGGAGACGGCGGTCCGGGCGGCCGCGGCGCTCGGCGACCGGATGGATCTGGTGCTCGTCGGCTCCGGTCCGCAGGAGCGGCAGGTGCGGGGGCTCGCCGCCGATCTCGGCGCGGACAACGTCAGGTTCCTGGAGCGACGGTCCGCGGTGGACATGCCGCAGCTGTACGCCGCCGCCGACTACCAGCTCGTGGCCCAGCGCGACCTGCCGGAGCTGCGGGGCCGGGTGCCCGGCAAGCTCCAGGCCGCGCTCTCCTGCGCCGCGCCGGTGGTCGCCTCCGCGGCGGGGGAGACGGCGGAGCTGGTGGAGCGGGCCCGCGCCGGCCTGTCCTGCCCGCCGGAGGACTGGGCGGCGCTGGCCGACCGCTTCTGGCTGGCCGCCGCCATCCCGCCGGCCGCCCGGCTCGACATGGGCAGGCGGGGCCGCGACGCGTACCTGCGGGACATGTCGATGCGAGCCGGGGTGGACCGGATCGAGGCGCTGCTGCACGAGGCGGCCGAGCGGTCCTCGAACCGAATAAAGCTCGCACACAGCCGATGAATTGCCAGAGTGTCGAATAACGCCTCAAACAGGCACTTTCTCGTGCTAAAAAGCACTCGATCGTGAATTGTGTCCGATTCGACCGACACGTAGGGGGAAATCCGTGACCGGACCTGGTGCCACGCCCGGCCGGCGGCGCCGTTCGCGACGGCGCCGCCGCGCCCGGGTCCGCCGGATCCTGCTGACCGGGCTGGTCGTCGTGTCGGTGCTGCTCAGCGCCGGCGGCTGGGTCGCGTTCCGGGGCTGGCAGGCCCGCGCCCACCTGGTGAACGCCGCCGGGCTGGCCCGGGAACTCAGCGCCCAGGTGCTCGACGGCGACGTGGCCCGCGCCCAGCGCACGCTCGCCGCGTTGCAGGAGCAGGCCGCCGCCGCGCGCGGCGAGACCGGCGATCCGGTGTGGTGGGTGGGCCAGCAGACGCCGTACGCGGGGGACAACCTGACCGCGGTCCGGCAGATCTCGGTGGCGGTGGACGACCTGGCCCGGCTCGCGTTCCCCACGCTGCTGCGCGTCGACCTCGCCTCGCTGGTGCCGAAGCAGGGCAAGCTCGATCTGGCCCGCCTGCGCGCCGTCTCGGCCGAGGTGTCCGCCGCCGACCAGGCCGTGCGCCGCACCGCCGACCGGCTGCGGCAGGTGCCCACCGGCGACCTCGTGACGCAGGTACGCGACGCGGTCGTCGCGCTGCGCACCGAGCTGGACCAGCTCGGCGAGCTGACCTCGGCCGCCGACCGGGGCGCCCGGCTGCTGCCGCCGCTGCTCGGCGCGGACGGGCCGCGCACCTACCTGCTGGTCTCGCAGAACCCGGCCGAGCTGCGCGCCACCGGCGGCATGTTCGGCGCGTACGCCGTGCTGCGCGCCGAGGGCGGAGGGATCCGCCTGGTGAAGCAGGGCAGCTCGTCGGACCTGCGGTTCTTCGACCCGCCGCTGAAGGTCGGCGCGGACGCGAAACGGCTCTGGGGCGACCTGCCGGGCATCTATCCGGCGGACGTGAACCTCACGCCGGACTTCCCGGCCGCCGCCGCGCTCTACCGGGACATGGTGCGCCGCCGGACCGGCACCACTGTGGACGGGGTGCTGGCGGTGGACCCGGTGGTCCTGTCGTACCTGCTCGGCGTCGTGGGTCCGGTGAACGTGCCGGACGGGCCGTCGCTGGCCGCCGCCACCGCGGTACGGACGCTGCTCAGTGACTCGTACCGGGACCTGGACACGAAGGACCAGGACGAGTTCTTCAGTAGATCCGCGTCGGGCGTCTTCGACACGCTGTTCACCAAGACGGTAGACCCGAGGGCGCTTTTGACCGTTTTTACCCGTTCAATCAATGAACGTCGGATATTGTTCTGGAGTGTCCGATCCGAGGAGCAACGCGCACTGGCCGGCAGCCGGCTGGCCGGTCAACTCCCGGAGAAGGACACCGTGCCGACCGTCGGCGTGTTCCTCAACGACGGCAGCGGCGCGAAGCTCGGCTACTACCTCAGGTTCTCGGCCACCGTGACGGTCGGCGAATGCCACCCGGACGGGCGCCGCGAGCTACGGCTGCGGGTCACGGTGCACTCCAACGCCCCCAAGTCGGGCCTGAGCAAGTCGGTCACCGGGCTGGCCCTGGCCGGCGACAAGTACACCGCACGCACGTTCGTCTCCGTGCACACGCCCACCGGCGGCGCCGTGCTCACCGGCCGGCTGGACGGACGGGACACCGCGATGGGCAGCGGCACCCACGGCCGCCGCCAGGTCGCGGTGGCGAACGTGGAGACCCGCCCGGGGCAGACCCGGACGCTCGACGTCACGGTGCTCACCGGACAGACCGGCGCCGGGACTGCCGAACTGGTGCACACGCCCACCGTCACCCCATGGACCACCCAAGTAGTCAACGCACCAAGCTGTGAACAGTAGGAGGGAAACCATCATGCGGCTATCCCGCATCATCATGGCGCTCACGGTGGGCCTGGCCGTAGCGGCCGTGCCGACCGCGGCCGGGGCGGCGCAGCCGCAGCCCCCGGTCTACCCGCCCGAGGTCGCGTCGCTGACCGTCTCACCGACGACCATCCGGCTCGGCGAGACGTTCACCCTGCGGGGTTCGAACTTCGCGCCGAACGAGTCGGTGCGGATCGACGTGGCGATCACGGGCCTGCCCGCGGCCGCCCCCGCCGAGGGAACCGCGCGGCGCAGCGACGGCAGCACGGTGGCGATGGCGCCCGTCGCCTACACGCCCAACCGGGCCCAGCCGCAGCCCGCGCCGACCACGTTCACCGTGACGGCCGACGCCAGCGGCAACTTCACCGTCACCTACCGGCCGACCCGGCCGGGCCGGTACACGTTCACCGCCACCGGTCTGACGTCCGGGCGGATCGCGAGCGCGACCGGCACCGTTCTGCCGCCGCGGCCGACCAAGTCGCCGCACCACGGCGGGCTGCCGGTCACCGGTGACAGCATCGGCACGCCGCTGAAGCTCGGTGGGGGCCTCGCCGCCGCCGGTGCGGTGCTGCTGCTGGCCTCGATGGCCTGGCGTCGCCGCCGCCTCGGCTGATCCGGGGTGCGCCGGGGACGACCCGGCTCGATCGTGAGTGCCCGCCGGACGGAGTCCGGCGGGCACTCACGTGTCCGCCCGCCGGGACACAATGAGCCGATGGACCCGACACCGTGGACCGACCCGGCCGGCCTGCTCACGCTCCCCGGGGGCGCCACCGTACGCGGCCGCCGGGTCGCGGGGCCCGCGTCGCCGGCCGACTTTTCCCTGCTGCTGGCGCCCGGTCCCGAGCCGGAGTGGCCGTCCCGGCGGGTCCGCTGGCCCGACTTCTGGATCCCGGCCGACCGCGCCGACGCCCTCGACGCGCTGCGGGAGGCGTGGCGGCGCGCGTACGCGGGGGAGCGGGTCGAGGTGGCCTGCCACGGCGGCATCGGCCGCACCGGCACCGCGCTGGCCGCCCTCGCCGTGCTGGACGGGCTGCCGCCCGCGCGGGCGGTGGCCTGGGTGCGGTCCGGCTACCACAGGCGCGCGGTGGAGACGCCGTGGCAGCGGTGGTGGCTGCGCGGCGTGCGCTGACGCGCCAGTCGGTCACCGACCGGGACCGCGTGATCGGCACCGCGTCACGACACCGGTGAGCCGTCCGGACCTGATCATCGGGCTCGGTAGGGTGCCATCTCATGAGTGCCCGGGTCCTGGCCGCCGCCACCGCCGTCACCCTGCTCACCATCGGCGTTCCGGTCCCGGCCACAGGCGCCGCCCCGGCGCTCACACCCGCAGCCGCCCCGGCTGGCGTAGCCGCAGCCGCGCCGGCCGCGGCACCCGTGCCCTGCCCGCGCCTGCCCGCGCCGAAGGTCAGCCGGCCGCCGCGCCCGACGCCGCCGGCCACGACGCCCGAGCAGGCGGCGGTGGGCGGCGAGGCGCTGGCCGGCACCGGGCTGGTCACGCCACCCGGCAGTCCCGCACCCCCGGCGGTCACCGCCACCACCTGGCTCGTGGCGGACCTGGACACCGGCGCGGTCCTCGGCGCCTGCGGCGCACACGTCCCCGGCACCCCGGCCAGCACCCAGAAGCTGCTGCTGGCCGCCACCATGCTGAGTCGGCTGGACCCCAAGCAGGTCGCCGTCGCCACTCGCGCCGACCTGGACATCGAACCGGGTAGCTCAGCCGTCGGCCTGCTCGTCGGCGGCCGCTACAGCGTGGAGACGCTGTGGCTGGGCCTGCTGCTCCAGTCCGGCAACGACGCCGCCAACATGCTGGCCCGCCTCGGCGCCGGCAGCTCCCAGGCCGGCGTCGCCGAGATGAACGCGCAGGCCCGCCGGCTCGGCGCCGGCCAGACGCACGCGGTCACCCCGTCCGGCCTGGACGGCCCCGGCCAGTTCACCAGCGCGTACGACCTGGCGCTCATCGCGCGGGCCTGCTTCGCCGACGCCGCGTTCCGCCGGTACGCGCGCACCGAGCGCACGCAGATCCCGGCCCAGCCCGCGCTGAAGAAGGGCGGGTTCCAGATCCAGAACGAGAACCAGCTCATCTACCGCTATCCCGGCGCGCTCGGCGGCAAGACCGGCTTCACCGAGCTGGCCCGGCACAGCTACGTCGGCGCCGCCCAGCGCGACGGACGCCGTCTCGTGGTGACGCTGCTCGGCGCCGAGGCCCGCCCGGTACGCGGCTGGCAGCAGGGCGCCCAGCTGCTCGACTGGGGCTTCCGGCAGCCCCGGGACGCCTCGGTCGGCCGGCTGGTCGAGCCGGGCGAACGGGACGCCGAGGCGGCGGAGCCCAAGCAGGCGGCGGCCGCGGAGCCGAGCCGTACCGCCTCCCCGCCCTGGCGGGGGCCGGCCGGGACCGCGCTGCGCCGCGTCGGCGACGGGGACTGGCGGATGATCGTGCCGCTCGCCGGTGTGCTGGCCCTCACCGTCGGCGGGGTGGCGGCGGTGCTCGCCGCCTGCCGGGGCCGGTCCCGCCGTCGCGGACGCCGCCGCGCCTGAACCCGGCGTCCCGGCGGGTCGCGTGGACACCGATTCCGTGGGTATGCGCCCGGCATGGAGCACCCGGGCCGGATCGTGGTGGTCTCGGCGGACATCGGCGCCGGACACGACCGGGCCGCCGACGAGCTGGCGCACCGGCTGCGTGCGCGGGGCTTCGCGGTGGACCGGCTGAACCTCCTGCACCTGCTGCCCCGCCCGGTGCACCGGGCGGTACGCGAGACGTACCGGGGGGTGCTGCACCGGCTCCCCTGGGGCTACCACGCGCTGTTCCGGCTGACCGGCAGCTCGCGGACCGCCGTACGCGCTATCCGCGCGCTGATGCGGCCGTTCCGCCGCCGCCTGCGCCGCCGCATCCCGCCCGACACCCGGGCCGTGGTCACCACCTACCCGTTCGCCAACCAGATCCTCGGTCCGCTGCGGCGGCGCGGGCGGCTCCGTGTCCCGGTGATCACCTATGTGACCGACTTCGTGGTGCACCCGACCTGGCTCGCGCCGGGCGTGGACGTGTACTGCGCGGTCCGTCACGCCGAGACGCACCGGGCCGGCGCCGCCGACGTCACCGCCGTGCAGCCGCTGGTGTCCCGCGACTTCGCCCGGCCCGCCCCGGAGGACCGGCGGCGGGCCCGGCAGCGGTTCGGCCTCCCGGCCGACGGGGTGCTCGCGCTGGTCGTCGCCGGCTCCTGGGGCGCCGGCGAGGTGGCGGCCACGGTGGCCGAGGTCGCCGCCGCGGGCGTCCGGCCGGTGGTGGTGTGCGGGCACAACGCGGCGCTGCGCCACCGGCTGCGTGGCGCCGGCCGGCACGTGCTGGGCTGGGTCGACGACATGCCGGCGCTGATGCGCGCGGTCGACGTCATGGTGGAGAACGCCGGCGGGCTGACCTGCCAGGAGGCGCTGACGGCCGGGCTGCCGGTGGTCACGTACCGGCCCATCGCCGGGCACGGGCGCGCCAACGCCGCGATCCTGGCCCGGGCCGGCCTGAGCCGGTGGGCGGCCACACCGCAGCAGCTCGGGCCGGTCCTCGCGGCCGTGATCGGGACCGGACCGGTGAGCCCGTCCCGCGACGACGTGTCCCGCGACCCGGCCGGCCTGGTCGCCGAGGCCGCACGCCGGGCACCGCCGGCCGGACCGGCCGGTACGCGCCGCCCGCTGCTGGACCCGGTCGGCGACGCCGTCGCCGTGCTCGCCGCGCTGCTGCAGTCCACCGGCGGCCTGCGATGAGAGCGGCCACCCTGGCAGGGGCCGCCGCGCTCGCGCTGCCGGCGCTGCACGCGGCGCCGGCGGTGACGGCGCTGCCCGCGCTGCGGCGACGGCTGCTGCCCGGGCTGCACGGGCTCGGGACGCCCGGCCGGGTCGCGCTGACCTTCGACGACGGCCCGGACCCGGAGTCCACCGGCCACGTCCTGGACGTGCTGGCGGCGCACCGGGTCCGCGCCACGTTCTTCGTGCTCGGCGCGATGCTGGCGCGCCACCCCGCGCTGGGCCGCCGGGTGGCCGGCGACGGCCACGAGATCGCCGTGCACGGCTGGACGCACGACAACCTGCTGCTGCGCGGCCCGGCCCGCACCGTCAGCGACCTGACCCGCACGTACGACCTGGTCACCGACGTGACCGGCCGTCCGCCCCGGTTCCTGCGACCGCCGTACGGCGTGCTCACCACCGCCGCGCTGGTGGCCGCCCGGCGGCTGCGCCTGCGGCCGGTGCTGTGGAGCTGCTGGGGCCGGGACTGGACCGCCACCGCCACCGCGGACACGGTCGCGCGCACCGTCCTGACCGGACTGGACGCGGGCGGCACGATCCTGCTGCACGACTCCTCCCGTACCGCCGCGCCGGGCGCCTGGCGGGCCGGTCTCGCCGCGCTCCCGCGCGTGCTGGCCGAGTGCCGCCGCCGCGGATGGCAGGTCGGCCCGCTCGCCGGGCACGGGCTCCGCGCGCGCTGACCCGCGAGCGAGCAGCGGAGCCTACCGCCTGACCTCGGTGCCGGGGCCCGAATCCCGGAGCCGGTGACCCGTTCGGGTCGGCGTGGCTAGCGTCCGGGTCATGAGGACCTGGGGATCCTTCGTGGCGCTGACCGCCGCCCTGCTGCTGCCGGCCTCGGTGACACCGGCGGCGGCCGCCGCCCGCGCGCCGGTACGCCGGCTGCCGGCCGCGCCGCCCTGCCCGAACGTGCCGGCCCCGGCGACCCGGCCGCCGCAGCCGCCGCCCACGCCCGACCCGGCCGCGCGGGCCGTCGGCGGCGCCGCGCTCGACACCGCCGGCCTCGTCGTCCCGCCCGCGTCGAGCGCGCCGCCGGCGGTGACCGCCACCTCCTGGGTGGTCGCCGACCTGGACAGCGGCGCGGTGCTCGGCGGCTGCGGCCCGCACGAGTACGGCGTGCCCGCGAGCGTGCAGAAGCTGCTGCTCGCCGCCACCATGCTGCCCCGGCTGGATCCGCACCGGGAGGTCACAGTGACCGCGGGGGACCTGGCCGTGGAACCGGGCAGCTCGGCGGTGGGGCTGGTCGAGGGCGGGCACTACCGGATCGAGACGATCTGGCTCGGCCTGCTGCTGCGTTCCGGCAACGAGGCGGCCAACGCGCTCGCCCGCCTCGGCGGCGGCCCGGACGGGCTGGCCGGCGGGGTGCGGGCGATGAACGAGGAGGCGCACCGGCTCGGGGCCCGGCAGACGCACGCGGTCACCCCGTCCGGGCTGGACGGACCGGGGCAGTTCACCA
This sequence comes from Micromonospora sp. Mcm103, assembly GCF_024519755.1. Lineage (NCBI taxonomy): Bacteria > Bacillati > Actinomycetota > Actinomycetes > Micromonosporales > Micromonosporaceae > Micromonospora > Micromonospora sp. Mcm103. Next base: position 123,772 of record NZ_JALJRJ010000001.1, on the reverse strand, counting down.
GCGCGTACGACCTGGCGCTGATCGCGCGGGCGTGCTTCGCCGACCCGGCGTTCCGCGAATACGCCGCCACCCGGGTCGCGCAGATCCCGGCCCAGCCGGCGCAGCGGGCGAAGGGGTTCGCCATCTCCAACGACAACATGCTGCTGGACCACTATCCGGGCGCGCTCGGCGGCAAGACCGGCTTCACCGACCTGGCCCGGCACACGTACGTCGGCGCGGCCGAGCGCGGCGGCCGGCGCCTCGTGGTCACCCTGCTCGGTGCCGAGGTGACCAGCCGGCGGGGCTGGCAGCAGGGCGCGGCGCTGCTCGACTGGGGGTTCGCGCAGCCCCGTGACGCGCGGGTCGGCCGGCTGGTCGAGCCGGGGGAGCTGGACCGGTCCGCGCCACCGGCGGGCGGGGCGGCCTCGGCACTGGCCGGGCACGCCGATCTGCGCGGCGGCGGGGCGGCACCCGGGCCGCGGCCCGGCGCGGGCGTGACGGTGGCGGTGGGCGCGGTGCTGACGGCCGGGGGAGCGCTGCTGCTGGCCCGGCGGCGCCGCAACGCCGCCGTGGTAGCCATGTCGACCGGGTCGGCGCTGCGAGAGCCGGAAATTCCGGAACAGGAGTGAAAACAGGGGCCCGGATCAGCGGGCGGCGGGCCCTGCGGTGCTGTCCCGCACCACCAGTTCGGTGGCCAGTTCGACCCGGGGCGAGTCGATCTCCTCGCCCTGGGCCAGCCGCAGCACGGTGCGCGCGGCGAGCCGGCCCATCTCGACCAGCGGCTGGCGCACAGTGGTCAGCGGCGGGGAGGCCCAGCGCGCCTCGGGCAGGTCGTCGAAGCCGACCACGCTCACGTCGTCGCAGACCCGCAGTCCGCGGCGGCGTATCGCCTCGTACACGCCGAAGGCCATCTGGTCGCTGGCGGCGAAGATGGCGGTGGGCGGGTCGTCCAGGTCGAGCAGCGCGCCACCGGCGGTGAACCCGGAGGCGTGGTAGAAGTCGCCGGGCTGCACCAGCCGGTCGTCGGCGGCCACCCCGGCGGCGGCCAGCCCGGCCCGGTAGCCGTCCAGCCGGGCCCGGCTGCACAGCAGGTGCGGCGGGCCGGCCACGAAACCGATCCGGCGGTGGCCGAGCTTGAGCAGGTGCTCGGTGGCGGCCAGGCCGCCGGTCCAGTTGGTGGCGCCGATCGCCGGCACGTCGGTGGCGGCCACGCCGGCGGCCGGGTCGACCACCACCACCGGCACGTTGAGGCGCCGCAGCTGCGCCTGCACGGCCGGGCTCAGGTGCGAGGTCACCACGATCACGCCGTCGGACGCGCGGGCGCGCAGGTTGTGCAGCCACTGCCGGGTGGAGCTGGACTCGCGGTGGATCGCCGAGACGACGGTGCCCACCCCGGCGGCGTGGCTGACGTCCTCCACGCCGCGGATGATCTCCACGGCCCACGGGCTGTCCAGGTCGTTGAAGACCAGGTCGACCAGGTCCGCCCGGCGCACGGTACGGCTGCCGCGGCGGCGGTAACCGTGGTGACGCAGGAGTTCCTCGACGCGCTCCCGGGTGTCCGGTGCGACGTCGGAACGCCCGTTCAGCACGCGCGACACGGTCGGGACCGAGACGCCGGCCTCCCGTGCGATCGCGGTGATGGTCACCCTGCGCTCGTCGTCCGCGCTCACCCGTGTTCCCTTCGCCGGCTGCCGGAACCGACCGGTAGACCGTCCCGCCCCACGCACATCTTGCCGTACGGCGAGGGCTTGACGACAGGCCGGACCGGCCCTAGCGTTCGCACGAGTTGCGGAAACGTTCCGGAAATGCGCCAGTCATCTGCCGACGGCTCGCCGTCCACCCCCGACGAACGACGAGGAAAACCGAGGCGTGTTCACCGACCTGACCGAGGCCGAACTCCGCACCTACCGCAGCGACCTGCACGAGCCTCCGGACTTCGACGCCTTCTGGGCTGACACTCTGGCACAGGCGCGCTCGTGCGGCGACCCGGTGTCCGCGACCCCGCTGCCCACGCCGCTGACCGGTGTCGACGTCTTCGACGTGACCTTCCCCGGCTTCGCCGGCCAGCCGATCCGCGCCTGGCTGCGGGTGCCGCGCGGCGCGACGGAGCCGCTGCCCACGATCGTGCAGTACGTCGGGTACGGCGGCGGCCGCGGCCACGCCCTGGAGAACCTGCTCTGGTCCGCGGCCGGTTTCGCCCACCTCCAGATGGACACGCGCGGTCAGGGTTCGGGGTGGAGCCGGGGCGACACACCGGACGTCGCCGCCGCCGGACCGCAGGCGCCGGGCATGGCCACCCGGGGCATCGAGGACCCGAACAAGTACTACTACCGGCGCTTCCTCACCGACGCGGTCCGGGCCGTGGACGCCGCGTGCGAGCTGCCGGCTGTCGACCCGGACCGGATCGCCGTACTCGGTCACAGTCAGGGCGGCGCCGCCGCGCTCGCGGCCGCAGCGCTGGCCCCGCGGGTCCGCGCGGCGGTCGCGCACGTGCCGTTCCTCTGCGACATCCCGCGCGCCGTCACGATCACCGATGCCACGCCGTACCGGGAGATCCGCGACTACCTCGCCGTGCACCGCGACCGCGAGGAGCAGGCGCTGCGCACGCTCGGCTACGTCGACGGCGTCGCGTTCGCCCGCCGCGCCACAGTGCCGGCCCGGTTCTCCGTCGCGCTGATGGACGAGATCACGCCGCCGTCCACCGTCTACGCCGCCTACCACGACTACCGGGGCGACAAGGACCTGACGGTGTGGCGGTTCAACGGCCACGAGGCGGGCGCGATCGACGACGACGCCGCCGCTGTCGACTTCCTGCGTACCGTGCTGGGCGGCTGACCACCGGTTCCGCCGATGCCGGCCCGCCCGGGCTGGTAGACACGGCGGATGGGCACCGGCATGCGCGCGACGGCGGTCCTGGCCGTCGCGGCCGCGCTGCTCGCCACCGCCTGCCAGCGGCCCGCGCCGTCGCCGTCGCCGTCCGCGCCGCCGTCACCCACCTCGACCGGCCCGCGTGCCCCGGCGGACATCGTGGACCTCACCACCGTCGACCCCACCGTCCGCACCGACATCCGGTACGCGGGCCCGCACAACTTCGTCGGCCGTCCCATCGACGGGTACGCCGAGCCCCGCTGCCTGCTCACCCGCCCGGCGGCGCAGGCGCTGCACCGGGTGCAGACCGCCGCGCTCGCCGGTGGGCACAGCCTCAAGGTGTACGACTGCTACCGCCCGCAGCGCGCCGCCGACGACTTCGTCGCCTGGGCGAAACTCCCCGGCGAGCAGCGGATGAAGGGCGAGTTCTATCCCGGCGTACCCAAGGACCGGCTGTTCGCCGACGGCTACATCGGCGCGCCCACCGCGCACAGCCGGGGCAGCACCGTCGACCTGACGCTGGTCCCGGTCTCCGGGCCGCCGCAGCCCGCGTACACGCCCGGCCAGGCGCTCGTGCCCTGCACCGACCCGGCCGGGCGCCGCTTCGCCGACGACTCGATCGACATGGGCACCGGGTTCGACTGCTTCGACCCGCGCGCCCACACCGCCGACGCGCGGATCAGCGACACCGCCCGGAACAACAGGGACCTGCTGCGCCGGCTGATGTCCGCGCAGGGCTTCGAGAACTATCCGCTGGAGTGGTGGCACTACCGGTACGTCGACGAGCCGTACCCGGACACCTGGTTCGACTTCCCGGTGGCCGGTTCGTCACTGCGGTGACGCGGTCGTCCCACCAAGATCGATCGCGGCTAGGCTCGACGCTCATGGAGACCGAACGGATCGGCCCGCCGCTGCTCGCCGGCGAACGGGAGTCGCTGCGCGCCTTCCTCGACTTCCACCGGGCCACGCTGGCCCTCAAGTGCGAGGGGCTGACCGACGAGCAGTTGCGCCGGGCGGCGTCGCCGCCGTCCACGCTGTCCCTGCTCGGCCTGGTCCGCCACATGGCCGAGGTGGAGCGCACCTGGTTCCGCCGGGTCATCGCCGCCGAGGACGTGCCGCTGGTGTGGTCGGACAGCGGCGACTTCCAGCAGGCGTACGACGCCCGCGACGCCGACCCGGCCGAGGCGTTCGAGGCGTGGCAGCGGGAGATCGAGCACGCCCGGCGCATCGAGCGGGAGGCCGAGTCGCTCGACGTGACAGGTCACCAGGCCCGCTGGGGCGAGGACGTCTCGCTGCGCCTGGTCATGCTGCACATGCTGCACGAGTACGCCCGCCACAACGGGCACGCCGACCTCATCCGCGAGGCGATCGACGGCACCGTGGGCGTCTGAGCCGGCCCGGTCAGCGCCCGCGCACACCGGTCAGCGCGTGCGCAGCGGCAGCCAGGCCAGCACGTCGGAGATGCGCGCGTCCCAGTACGCCCAGTCGTGGTCGCCCGGACCGAAGTCGACGGTGACCGGCATGTCGCGTTTCCGGGCCACGTCGAGGAACCGCAGGCTGTCCTCGTACAGGAAGTCCTCGGTGCCGCACGCGACGTAGAGCGCCGGGAGGTCGTCGCCGGCGCGCTCCAGCAGCCCCACCGTGTCGTCGTCGGCGGGCACCGGGCCGTCACCCCAGACGGTGTGCCACACCGCCGGGTCGACCGGATGGGTCGGATGGTGACGGCGGCGCGTCACGTCCAGCGCGCCGGACAGGCTCGCCGCCGCCGCGAACCGGTCCGGCCGGCGCAGCGCCCACTTCACCGCACCGTAGCCGCCCATCGACAGGCCCGCGACGAACGTGTCCTCCCGCCGGTCGGACAGCCGGAAGAACGACCGGCACACCTCGGGCAGTTCCTCGCTGAGGAACGTCCAGTACCGGTTGCCGTGCGCCTCGTCGCAGTAGAAGCTCCGCTGCACCTGCGGCATCACCACGGCCAGCCCCAGCGGTGCCACGTACCGCTCGATCGGGGTGCGTCGCGTCCACACCGTGTCGTCGTCGGTCAGGCCGTGCAACAGGTAGAGCACCGGCGGGTCGCCGTCGGCGGCCGCGCCCGGCACACCGATCCCGGCCGCGCCGCGATCGGGCAGCAGCACCGTCATCGACGTGCCCACGCCCAACGCCTCGGAGAAGAAGTCACACCGGATCAGCGCCATGAGGCGGCAGCGTACCTCGCAGGGGTTCGATGAGGGCGTTCCTATTGCCCCGGGACGGTCGTCCGGGAAAAGATGGCCGTGCGTGCCGGAAACACACCCGTAACCTGCGCGCTGCTGGTCTCTGTCACAAGGAAGTGGGAGTCAGTCATGAGCGACGTGTCGGCCGCACTGGGTGTGCGCCTCTACCCGGACCTGGTCGAGCCCGGCGGTCTCGCCCCCGCGCTCGTGGCGACCGCCGCCGCGCACCAGCTCGACGTCGGCGAGGTGACCGCGCCCGAGCAGGGGCGCAGCCGGTTCACCTGCGCCGAGATGACCTCCGCCCGGGGCGTGGTCTGCGTCAGCCTCGGCTCCCAGGCCCGCTACTTCATGATCGACCTGCGGGTGGACGGCGACGTCCAGGCCCGGGGCGACGCCACCGACCTGCTCCAGGTCGCGCAGGTCGCGGCCGCCTGGCGGGCCGGCATCACGCTCGCCGAGCTGACCGTGCGCTACCCGTTCATGGAGGAGATGCGCCGCCACCCGGTCGCACACGCCGGCTAGTCCGACAGCCGCCGTTCGAGATCTTGGCTGCTGCGTTTCGCCGAGACCGGCAGACGCCGGGGTTGATCTACGAGGGCCTCCCCGATGTCGGCGGAGTTGTGGTCAGGCTATGGAAGCACGGGCGCAGTAGGTCGATGATCTGCTCGGGGGAGGCGTCCGCGAGGTGCGTGAGGCGCAGCAGGTGTCGCTCGGCTATCACGCCGTGGATGATCGCGCTGAGCAGGCTCGCGCGTAGGTGGGCGTCGGGCGCGGAGATTGCCTCGGTGAGCTGGTTGAGCTGGGGCTCCCCGGCGGCCCGGTAACGATCGGCGGCGTCGGCGTTCGTGAGCATCGAGCGCAGCAACGCCAGCGAGGCCGCCGGCTCGCCGGTCAAGCGTCGACCCAGCGACGTGAGCAGCGCCTCGGCCACCTCCCCTGGGGTGCCACCGGGCAACTCGTCGGCGGGCACCTCGACGGCCCGGGCGAAGAGCAGGTCCTTGCTGCCGAAGTAGTGCATGACCAGGCCGGCGTCCACACCCGCAGCCGACGCCACGGCCCGGATCGTGGTCCGGTCGTAGCCGAGTTCGGCGAAGATCTGGCGCGCCGCGGCGAGGATGCGTTCCTCGCTCTGGAGACGCTGCTGCGCTCGGGTAGGGCGGGCGCTCGATTCAGTCACGGGTTCATTCTACGGTTGTTGACCGGCGACTCCACGCCTTCTACGCTCGTTCAATCAACAGGCGTTGAACGAAGGGGGTGGCCGTGGACGCCACAGCACGGGAAGTCGTCGAGCAGATCTTGCGCGCGAGCCGCGAGCAGGACACCGAAAGGTTCGTCAACCTGTTCGCGCCGGAGGGCTATATCGAGTGGCCGTACCTACCGGCAGGCATACCGGGTCGGGTGGACGGCCGCGACCAGATCCGCGAGTTTCTGACCGCGCAGGCCGACGGCCTCGTCAAGTTCGACGAGTACCGCAACACGGTGATCCACGAAACCACCGACCCGGAGGTGGCGATCGTCGAGTATGAAGCTTTCGGCACCGTGGTCCCCACCGGCGCACCCTTGCACCAGACGATCATTGCCGTTTTGCGGATCAGGGACGGCCTGGTCCTCTCGTACCGCGACTACCTCAACCCTCTTGTGTTGGCCGAAACCCTCGCCGGCGTCGGCAACGTGCAATGAGAGCCTTCCTTCGGTGTCTTGTCCGGTCCGGTTGACGCGGGGCCGCCACCGCGTAGCGGTTGGCCGGCGGGATCGGGTGCTGGCCGAGCTGTTTCGCGGGACGGTCCGAGCGAGTGGAAACGCGCCGCGGCGAGACGGTTCGTGGGCTCGCCACGACCCTGCCTGCACCATTCGCCAGATCGGCGACCTCACCCACCGTCTACACGGGTCAGGCCGGCGACGCCAGCATCAAGCCCGAGCCGGCCGAGCCCACTGCACACGCCGCCTCCACCTCGAACTCCAGCCATGACCCCCAACGGCGGCTGCCGTCCTGAGCCGGCACGAAGGAATATCGCGTTGCCGCCCTGGTGCGGCGGCCGTACCGTGAACGGGCAACGTCGATCCGATCCACCAGGGAGCCTGCCGTGTCGCAGCAGAACCGCACCCGCGCCGAGCGGCAAGCGCCGCGCGCCGGTGTCCTGCTGCCCGAACCGGGCACGGGCCGGGAACGGCAGTGGCAACCCGGGTGGTGGCGCGTCTAGCGCCGGCGCGACGATCCGCGCGAACCGCCCGCCCCGACACCGGAGCCGGGCGGTTCTCCGTGTCCGGGCACTCTCACCGACGGCACCGCGCCGTCGAGGGGCCGTTGGAGCAACTGGCAGCTCACCCGGCTCTCAACCGGGAGGCTACGGGTTCGAGTCCCGTACGGCCTGCGTCAGACGGACATGAGCGAGTCCCGTACGGCCTGCGTCAGACGGACATGAGCGAGGAGACGACGATGGGTTTCACCCCGCTGGCCGGTACCCGGGCACCGGTCCGGGTCTGGACCGACCCGTACGCGATCGAGGCGCAGGCGGCCCGGCAGCTGCGCAACATCGGCGCGCTGCCGTGGGTGCAGGGCGTCGCGGTGATGCCGGACGTGCACTTCGGCAAGGGCGCCACGGTCGGCTCGGTGATCGCGATGCGGCAGGCCGTGTCGCCGGCCGCGGTCGGCGTGGACATCGGCTGCGGCATGTCCGCGGTACGGACCTCGCTGACCGCCGCCGACCTGCCCGACGACCTCGCGCCGCTGCGGTCGGCGATCGAGGCGGCGATCCCGGTCGGCTTCGCGATGCGCGACGACGCGGTCGATCCGCGCCGGATCCGGGGCCTGGAGCAGGCGGGCTGGGACGACTTCTGGCGGCGGTTCGGCACGCTGGACCGGAAGGTGGCCCAGCTCCAGACGCGGGCGCAGCGTCAGCTCGGGACGCTCGGCGGCGGCAACCACTTCATCGAGGTCTGCCTGGAGCAGGGCGGCGCGGACGACGGCCGGGTCTGGCTGATGCTGCACTCCGGGTCCCGCAACATCGGCAAGGAACTGGCCGAGCGGCACATGGCGGTGGCGCGCGGCCTGCCGCACAACACCGACCTGCCGGACCGGGACCTCGCGGTGTTCCTCGCCGGCACGCCGGAGATGGACGCGTACCGGCGGGACCTGTGGTGGGCGCAGGAGTATGCCCGCCGCAACCGGGCGGTCATGCTCGCACTGCTGAGCCAGGTGGTCCGGGAGGCGTTCCCGCACGTCGGCTACGACGAGCCGATCTCCTGCCACCACAACTACGTGGCGGAGGAGAGCTACGACGGGGTGGACGTACTGGTGACCCGCAAGGGCGCGATCCGGGCCGGTAAGGGGGACCTGGGCATCATCCCCGGCTCGATGGGCACCGGCTCGTACATCGTGCGCGGCAAGGGCAACCTGGACGCGTACTGCTCGGCGTCGCACGGCGCCGGGCGGCGGATGTCGCGGGGGCAGGCGAAGCGGACGTACAGCACCGCGGACCTGGCCGCGCAGACCGCCGGGGTGGAGTGCCGTAAGGACGCCGGGGTGGTCGACGAGATCCCCGGCGCGTACAAGGACATCACCGAGGTGATGGCCCAGCAGGACGACCTGGTCGAGGTGGTCGCCCACCTCAAGCAGGTCGTCTGCGTGAAGGGCTGAGTGATGGGGCCGGCGTCGAGGGGGCGCCGGCCCTACCGGGTACGCCGGGCGACGCGTACGCCGATGGCTACCGCGCCGATGACGAGCAGCGCGGACAGGAGCTGCAGGCCGGGGGAGTCGTCGGCCTCGCCGTACACGAAGCCGGCGACGCCGAGCACGACGGCGAGCAGGGCGACGGCGGCGGCCAGGTGTCTCATCGCTCCTCCTCGTCGGGGACCCATTCGAGCAGGTCGCCGGGCTGGCAGTCGAGCACCCGGCACATGGCCTCCAGGGTGCTGAACCGGACGGCCTTGGCGCGGCCGTTCTTGAGTACGGCGACGTTGGCCGGGGTGAGCCCGACACGCTCGGCGAACTCGCCGACGCTCATCTTGCGCTTGGCCAGCTCCACGTCGATGCGCACGACGATCGGCATCAGATCACCGCTTCCATGTCGGTGCGCAGCGTGGTGGCCTGGCGCAGCAGCGCGCGCAGCACGACCATCAGCAGCCCCAGCACGCTGACGCCGGTGACCAGCAGGAACAGCAGCAGCGGCAGGCCCGGGTCGTCGGCGTTGAAGCCGACGTAGCCGAACACGCCGACGAGCACCACCCAGGCGGCGGCGACCGCCCAGACGATCCCGTCGACCCAGCCCAGGGACGCCTCGGTGAAGATGCGGTCGCGTTTGACCAGGGTGAGCAGGTGCCAGGTGCAGACGATCACCACCTGCACGCACAGCACCCAGAAGATCGTCACCGCGGTGGCGGGCCAACGCAGGTACGCCATGTCCGGGTTCTCGCGCGCCATGTGCGCGAACTGCCCGGGCAGCGACATGGTCTGGAACAGCACCAGGATCGCGAACAGCAGGACCAGGAAGGCGCGGAGTGGTGTCACCGCGCGTTGCGCTGTAAGCATGCATCGACTATCGCGCGTAACCTATCGAAAGTCAATCGGTTCCGATCGTGGGTCGCTGTCGATAGGCTCGGTCCGGGATGCTCGCCCGGCTCCGGCCCACCCTGGGGAGGACGACATGACCGGACACCGCCGTCGCGCGGTCCGGCCGACGGCCCTTGTCCTGGCCGCCGCCCTGACCGGCGCCGCCTGCCAGCCGGGAGAGCCCGACCCGGCGGCCCCCGGCGCCGTGGTGATCGACCGCCTCACCGCGCCGGCCGAGCTGGCCGGTCTGCCCCGTCAAGACGCCGGCAGGGACCGCATACCGGCCCTGGTCGACGATCCGCCAGGTCTCGCCATGGTGATCAACGGGTACGGCGAGGCGACTCCGCCGCCACTGACCCTCGAGGCGTACTACGGCAACCGGGTGGGCATCGCGGCGGTGGGGCGGGCGTTGCAGTCGCGTCTCGGCGGAGGCACTGCCGCACCCGGCGCGGAGACCACCTGCCACAGTGGCGCCGACGGGTCTGTCACCTGCTGGCGGCGGGCGGACACGCTCGTCGTGACGGTCACCGCCCGCGACGGCCGGTCCGCCGAGCGGACGCGGGAGGCCACCGAGCAGGCGTGGCGCGCCGTCACCGGCTGAGCGCCGCCGACGTCAATCGGTGCCCCTCGCTGGGCGGCCGACGGCGTAGCGGACGTGTACGGCGTACCGCGAGTGGTGCACCGCGCGGATCTCCAGGTCGACGTCCCGGTCGAAGCCCTCGAAGAGCCGCTTCCCGCGGCCGAGGATCACCGGCGCGGTGGACAGGCCCAGCTCGTCGACCACGCCGGCCGCGAGCGCCTGCCGGATCACGTCGGCGCCCCCGCCGATGACCACCGCGCCGTCACCGGCCGTACGCCGGGCCGCCGCCAGCGCCGCGTCGAAACCGTCGACCATGAGGAAACCGGCGTCCGGGTCGGGCTGGTCGGCGGTGCGGTGGGTGAGCACGACCAGGGGCGCCTCGAACGGGTTGCGGCCGCCCCAGGCGCCGGCGGCGTCGTACATGCCCCGGCCGCACAGCGCGGCGCCGACGCCCGCCAGCAGCTCGTCGAAGTACGCGCGGTCCTCACCGGTCATGCCGGTGCCGGATTCGCGTGGCGAGTCGTACGTCCACGGCCCACCCATCACCCAGTGGTGCAGCCGCTCGCCGCCGACACCGAGCCCCTGGCCGGCGTGGTCGTCCGGACCGGTGACGTAGCCGTCCAGGGACACGGTGACGAACGCCCGTACCCGGCCCCGCGCTTCGCTTGTGCTCATGTTTCCTCCCGGAGATCGGAGAACACCGACCCAGGGCAGACCGGCGGCCGGTGCCGGACTCATCGCCGCCGTCGGAGCGGCGTCAGCCGTACACCGGATGTTCGGCCTGGAACGCCAGCCGGCGGTCCGCGCCGGCGGCCAGCTCGGCGAGCACGTCGTCGAGGTCCAGGAACGTCTGCCAGCGCTCCTGGCCGGTGATGCCGGCGAGCCGGTCGACCACGAGCTGTTCCAGGTCGGTGACCCGGCGGCCCTTCCACACCTTGTCGGCGAGGCTGACCATCAGGTCCTCCAGCTGCACGCCGGGGGAGTGCCAGGCGGCGTGGGTGACGGCGAAACGGGCCCGCTCCTCCGGTACGCCGAAGCGCAGCAGCAGCTGGTAGCCCGCCTCCTCGTGTGCCGACCCCGGGCCGGTCAGCTCGCCGGGATGCTCGACCTTGCCGAGGTCGTGCACGGCGGCGCCGAACAGCACCGCCTGCCTGTCGAACGGCACCGCGGCGAACCGGTCGGCGAACGCGGCGGTCAGGTGCCAGGCGACGTCGTGCACCAGCCGCAGGTGCGCGCCGAGGCGCGGCGGGGCGGCGAGCGCGGCCAGCAGCTCGACCGCCACGCCCGGGAGCGGGAGCAGCGGCGGGTCGCCCGCTTCGGTGAGGGCGCGGTGCAGCGCGTCGGAGGTCATCGGGGCGAGCGTACCGGTCTCCGGTGGGCTCACCGGCGGTGATGGACGAGCAGCCGAACGTGAAGCGGCCGCTCGTCCGATTCCGGTGCGTCGATCCACTCGGGAGGGTGGGTGCCACGTCTCTCACGGGGGTTGTCGAATGACCGCACTGAATCGTCGTGCCCTGCTGCGTACCGCCGCGCTGACCGGGCTCGCCGCCGCGACCGGGGTGGCCGCCGCGCCCCACGCCGCGTCCGCCGCACCGGCCGCCGCCGACGTGGTGAACGGGTCGTGGCTGGTCAGCGTCGGCTGGGGTGTGCTCCAGGTCGACCCGGGCCGCACCACGCCGCGGGAGCTGCTGCCCAACGGGGACCACGCGAAGTCCTCGCCGGACGGCCGGTACGTGGCCTGGGTCAACACGGCCCGCTCGGGCGACGGCACGCTGGAGCCGTTCGTGGCGGTGTACGACCGGGTCACCGGCCAGAAGCGCACGCTGCTCGCCGACCCGTTCGGTGTCCGCTACGGCGCGCCGACGTGGTCGCCGGACGGCACCGAGATCGCGCTCGTCACCGGGCAGGACAACGACCGGCTGATCGCTGTGGACGTGGCCACCGGCGCCGCCCGCGTGCTGGTCGAGGGGCACTCCATGACCGACCCGGACTGGTCCCGGGACGGCTCGATGATCGTCGTGCGGTGGCGCAGCCGTTCGCAGGGCTGGCAACTGCGGGTGCTGGAACTCGCGACCGGGACGGTGCGGCCCGTCTACACGCCGGTGGCGGGCGAGACGTTCATCTCGCCGGTCTTCATGCCCGACTCCGGGCGCGTCGTCTTCTGCACCAACCGCTGGCACCTGGACCGCGAGGTCTACAACCAGTCGCTCGCGTCGGTGCGCATCGGCGGCACCGGGCTGAAGAAGCTCACCGACGAGCCCCGGTTCTACCTGTCGCCGGTGTTCTCCCCGGACGGCCGCTACTGCGCCGCGCTGTCGATCCCGCCGGAGAACGAGTACCCCGACGGCGGCAACATCATCGTGTCCACCAGTGGCTTCGGCGAGCAGTGGTGGGTCCCCGGCGACGAGTACGACGACAGCACCCGGCTGGACTGGGCCGCGGCGATCCCCACGGAGGTGACGGCATGACCACGATGAACCGTCGTACGTTGTTGCGCGCCGCCGCGCTCACCGGCGCCGCCACCGCGACCGGGCTGGTCGGCGGACCGGCCGCCTCGGCCGCCGCGGGCGTCAACGGGCCGTGGATCGTCACCGGCAGCCCCGGCGTGCTGCAGATCAATCCGGGTCGCACCACCCCGCAGGCGCTGCTGCCCCGGGGCGCCGACGCGGCCGCCTCGCCGGACGGGCGTTACCTGGCCGTGATCGGCCAGAAGCCCGGTCCCGCCTTCGACCTCACTCTCGACCTGTACGACCGGGTCACCGGGGAGAGCCGCACGCTGATCACCGACCCGTTCGGCGTCCACTACGGGTGGCCGACCTGGTCGCCGGACGGCACCGAGGTGGCCCTGGTGATCGGCGGTTCCCGCCTGGTAGCGGTTGACGTGGCCACCGGCGCCCGCCGGGTCCTCGTCGAGGGGCACCACATGGCGCGTCCGAACTGGTCGCGGGACGGCTCGATGATCGTGACGGAGTGGTTCAGCCGGTCCAACGGTGGGCAGTTGCGTGTGCTGGAGCTGGCCACCGGGAAGGCGCGACTGTTCTATCAGCGCGTACCGGGCGAGTTCGCGGATCACGCGGTCTTCACGCCCGACTCCCAGCGGATCGTGTTCAGCACCAATCGGTGGTACCTGGACCAGGAACGCCACAACCTGTCGCTGGCGTCGGTGCGGCTCGGCGGCACCGGGCTGAAGATGCTCACCGACGAACCGCGGTTCATCATCTCGCCGGTGTTCTCCCCGGACGGCCGCTACTGCGCCGCGCTGTCCGTCCCGGACAGCAACCCGGACGCCGACGGCGGCAACATCATCGTCTTCACGAGTGGCTTCGGCGAGCCGTGGTGGATCCCCGGCGACGAGTACGACGACAGCATGCGGCTCGACTGGGCACCGGCCGTCTGACGTACCCGATCGACGCGGCGGCCGGACGACCGGCCGCCGCGTCGGCGTACCCCGGGCGGATGTACACCCTGGAAGGCGGAAGCGGTGCGAGGCTTGGAGCGGACGCCGCCGACGGGGCCGGCGTCCGCTGTGGAGGGGTGATGGCCGAGCCGCCGACCGGGACGTCGTCGCACCGCGCGCAGGCGCACGGCAGGCACGCCAACCACCGCCGCTACCACGACGGCGCCGAGGTCGACGGGTACGTCGACGACCCGTACCACCGGGTGCGCCGCGCGGTCGCGGCCCGGCTGATGGCCGAGGGGGTGACCGGCCGCGGACCGGTGCTGGAACTGGGCTGCGGGCCGCGCGGCATGCTCGACCCGGCCGCGCTGCCCGGCCCGGTGGTGCTCGCCGACACGGCCGAGACGGCGCTGCGCACCGCCCGCGCGGCGGCCTGCGGACGGGCGCTGCCGGTCTGCCTGGACGCCACCCGTGGGCTGCCGTTCCGGGCGGGCAGCTTCGCCGGGCTGCTCGCCGGGGAGCTGATCGAGCACGTGTACGACCCGCTGGCGCTGCTGCGGGAGTGCCACCGGGTGCTGGCGCCGGACGGCCTGCTGGTGCTCACCACCCCGAACCTCGCGCCGGTGCAGGACCGGCTGGCGTTCCTCGCCGGGCGGGCGCCACGTCAGGTCGACCCGCTGCACCCGTACCTGTGGCTGCACATCCGCCCGTTCACCGCCTCGCTGCTGCGCCGCACGCTGCGCCGGGCCGGGTTCACGCCGGTCGCGCTGCGGTCCAACGAGGTCGGCTGGCGGCTGCCGGGCGGCCGGTGGGTGGCCTCGCGCCGGCTGGCCCGCGCCGCGCCCGGGCTGGGCGGTTCGCTGATCTGCGCCGCCCGCCGGCAGGGCGGACCGCCACCGGCCCGAAACAGGGTGTGATGGCGACATTGACAGCGGGCTATCATGGAGGTTCCGTCGTCGACCGGGGGATGTCATGACGCGCCTGCTCGCCTGGGTCGTGACCAATCTCGACGCGTTCATCGGCCTCGTCCTGGCGCTCACGGTGTCCGTGCTCGGCCTCACCAACGCGGTCGACCAGGAGGTCGTCAACAGCGCGATCCTGCTGGTCCTGGGCCTGCTCGCACAGGCGATGCTGCGCGACCGGCTGCGCCGGCGCACCACCGAGCGGGAGGTCCGCCAGGTCATCTCGGACACCCGCGACCGGCTGACCGACCTGGTGCCGCAGATGCAGGAGATCACCGGCCCGGAGGGCGCGCTGAACCGGGCCCGCGAGGCCATCGACAGCGTCTCCATGGTGCGCGTGCTGCACGGCAGCGAGGTCGGGCAGGCGCTCGCCGAGGCGCGGCGGCACACCGACCAGTGGAGCTTCAAGGGCGGCACCGGCACCTTCCTGCGCGCGGTCACGCTGCCGGACTGCCTCGAGCACGCCCGGCGGCGCAACGCCACACTCACCGTCGCGATCGAGATCATCGACCCGACCGACGAGGAGGTCTGCGAGCGGTACGCGCGGTTCCGGCGCAGCCTCGACCCGGACGCGCCGGGCGAGCCGTGGACCGTCGACCGCACCCGCAAGGAGTCGTACGCGACGGTGCTGGCCGCCTGCTGGCACCTGCAGCGCTCCGGCCTGCTCACCGTCGACGTGCGGCTCGCCGCGCAGATGACCACGTTCCGCTACGACCTTTCCTCCTCCTGTGTCGTCATCACCCAGGAGAACCCGCAGACGCCCGCGCTGCGCATCGACCGCGGCGAGGTCTACTACAACCGTTTCAACATCGAGCTGGACTACAGCCGCCGGCAGAGCCGGCGCGTGCCGATCGAGGCGGCGGCCCAGGTCAAGCTCGACGACGAGCCGTCGGTCGAGCAGGTACGGCGGTTGTTCACCGCCCTCGGCCTGACGCTGCCCCGGTCCTTCGGCGACCGTGAGGTCGCCGACATCATCGGCAAGGCCGTCCAGGCGAGGAATCCCTACTCATGACCAGTTACGCCGACCTCGAACGGGAGATCGACCGGGGCACCCGGCCGGAGATGCTGCGCGGCTGGGTGCTGGACGTGCTCGGCGACGTCGCCGAGGGGCGTCGGCCGCTGCGCGCGGTCCGGCATCCGCTCGGCTTCACCTGCCTGCCGGTGGAACGCGACGGCCCGGACGGCATCTGCGTGCACGCCTGGCCGGCGGACCCGCCGCCGGTGCGCCCGACCACGTCCACCATGCACTCGCACAGCTGGGATCTGCTGAGCCACGTGCTGCACGGCACCGTCCGCAACGAGCTGATCGAGGTCGACGACGCGCCGGCCGACCCGGCCTGGCGGATCTACGAGGTGCACAGCCTCGGCGAGGTGGACGAGATGGCCGCGACCGACCGGCTGGTCACCGCGATGACCGCGACGGTGGAGACGCACTCCGCAGGCGACTCGTACGCGCTGCGCGCCGGCGGCTTCCACACCTCGGAGGTCGACGCCGGTGAGCCGGCGGTGACAGTGGCGCTCGGCCGGACCACTCCCGGCGCGTGCGACCTGAGCCTCGGCGCGGTGGACGGGCGCAGCCACCGGGTACGCCGGGACCGCTGCGACGCGGCGGAGACCGCGCGGATGGCGCGGGAGATCGCGCGACTTGTGGCACGGGGCTGACTGGCTGGAGGAGCCATGGACGTGGAGCCGAGCAGAGGCGGGCCCGACCTGCGCGACGCGCACCGGTTCGCGGTGGAGGCCGCGCAGGCGGCGGGCCGACTGCTGCGCCGGGGCACCCGGGGGGAGGTGCACGCCCGGGCCAAGAACGACACCGGTGACCTGGTGACCGACCTCGACCTGGCCGCCGAACGGCTGATCGTCGACCGGATCCGGGCCCGCTGGCCGGAGCACGGCGTGATCGCCGAGGAGGGCGGCGAGTACGCCCCGGACACCGCCTGGGCGTGGCTCGTCGACCCGCTCGACGGCACAAACAACGTGGCGATCGGGCTGCCCGCGTACGTGGTCGGGATCGCCCTGTGCGACAACGGCTCGCCGGTGCTCGGCGTGGTGCACGACCCGGTCGCCGGCCGTACCTGGTCGGCGGTGCGCGGCCGGGGCGCGTTCGTGCACGCGTCCGGCCCGGCTGCGCGGCCGCTGCGCGCCGCGCACCGCCCGGTGCCGTCCGCGCCGGTGCTGGCCTGGACCCAGGGGCACGAGGTACGCCGGGACGACAGCACCGCCCGGGCGCTGAAGGTGGTGCTGGACACCAGCGCGCGCCGGGTGCTGCAACTGTGGGCGCCGCTGCTGTCCTGGGTGATGCTGGCCCGCGGCGACATCGACGGCATCGTCGGCTACCGCCCCGAGGCGGTCGACCTGCCGGCCGGGATGCTGCTCGCCGTCGAGGCCGGCATGGCGGTCCGCGCGCTCGACGGCGGCACGTTCGACGACAGGTACGGCTGCCCGGCGGACCGGCGCAGCTTCGTGGCCGGGCCACCGGAGACCATCGACCGGCTGGTCAAGCTGGTCACCGCGGCACAGTGGATCGAGCCGCAGGTGCGCCGCCTCACCCCGGTCGGCCTCGGTTCGGTGGGCTGGTGAGCCGGGTCGGCTAGCCTCGGCCGGATGGCCGCCAGACAACTCAAGCTCGGGCTCCGGGTGCGTGACCTGGACCGTTCCCACCGGCTCTACCTGCGACTCGGATTCAAGGAGATCCCACAGACCGAGCAGGTGAACCTGCGCTACCTGACGTTCGGCCACACCTGGCTGATCCTGTCCGACCTGCACCGCCACGGGCACCACGACGCGCAGCGGGAACGCGAGGTCAAGGCCGGGCCGCCCGGGCTCGGAGTCGTGCTCACCGTGCCCACCGCCGACCTGGACGCCACGTACGCGCTGTGGCGCGACGAAGGGCTGCCGGTGACGCTGGAGCCGGAGGACGTGGGCTGGGCGCGGATCTTCTACGGGCTCGACCCGGACGGATACGAGGTCATGTTCGAGCAGTTCCATCCCGTCACGCGTGCCGCCGACGCCTGACGTGCCGCGGTGCGTCAGGTGACCGGCCGCGACGGCGCCCGCTCGGCCAGGAAGTCGGCCCAGGTCCGCACGCCTCTCACCGCACCGGGCCGGGCGAGGTTCGCGCCGTCCCGGTACGCGCGGCCGGCTCGCCCGGGGATGCGCACCGGCAGCCGGGCCCGGCGCTTCCCGGTGGCGGTCAGGTAGCCGGTCAGCAGCTCGCCGATGCCGTGGGTGTCCGGACCGGCCAGGTCCGGCACCAGCCCGGCCGGTGCGCCCAGCGTCAGCTCGGCCAGCCGGGCCGCCACCTCGGCGGCGTCGACAGGCTGCAACCGCAGCCCGCCCGGCACCGGCACCACGGGCAGCCGGGTCATCGCCGTCAGCATGGTCAGCACCAGGTCGTGCACCTGCGCGGCGCGCAACACCGTCCACGGGACGCCGGAGTCCGTCACCGCGCGCTCGGCGTCGAGCTTGGACCGGATCCAGGCCAGCGGCACCCGGTCGGCGCCGGTCACCGAGATGTGCACCAGGTGCGCCACACCGGCCCGGTGCGCGGCGCGGGCCAGGTGTGCGGTGGCGCGGTCGTCGCCCTTCGCGCCGCCGGCCAGGTGCAGCACCGTGGACACCCCGCGCAGGGCGGGGCCGAGGTCGGCGCCGCCGAGCAGGTCGGCGGTCACATGGGTGACGCCGTCGCCGGACCGCCCGCCGCGCCGGCTGAGCACCCGCACGGGGTGCCCGGCGGCGCGCAGCAGCGGTACGACGTGCCGGCCGATGGTGCCGGTGCCGCCGGTGACCAGGATCTGTCTGTTCATGGTGTCGCCTTCCGTCGCCTGTGCTGCCACCTCGACCCGCGACCGCCCGCCGGCGTGACAGATGTGACGGCCGTCACCTCCGGTCACATCGACGGGGTCCGGCGGGGTCGAGACGGTGTGCGGGAGGGGAGGCTCAGGTGATGAACACCGGGCTGGCGGAACGGTTCGAGCGGGAGCGACAGCGGCTGCGCGCGGTGGCGTACCGGCTGCTCGGGTCGCTCACCGACGCCGAGGACGCGGTGCAGGAGACCTGGCTGCGGTTGTCCCGTACCGACCCGGCCATCGTGGACAACCTGGACGCCTGGCTCACCACTGTGGTCGCCCGGGTCAGCCTCAACACGCTGCGGTCCCGCGCCGCCCGCCGGGAGGACCCCCTCGACGTACGCCTGCCCGACCCGGTGGTGGACACCGGCGCCGACGACCCGGCGCACGCCGCGGTGCTCGCCGACTCGGTGGGCCTGGCGCTGCTCGTGGTGCTGGACACGCTGACCCCGGCCGAGCGGCTCGCGTTCGTGCTGCACGACATGTTCGGCGTGCCGTTCGACGAGATCGGCCTGCTCGTCGACCGCTCACCGGCGGCGGCCCGGCAGCTCGCCAGCCGGGCCCGCCGCCGGGTACGCGGACAGGCGCCCACCCCCGATCCCGACCTGGCCCGGCAGCGGGCGGTGGTGGACGCCTTCCTCGCCGCCGCCCGCGACGGTGACCTCGGCGCGCTGATCGCGGTGCTGCACCCGGATGTGGTGCTGCGCTCCGACGCCGGGACCGCCCGCGCCCGCCACACGGTCGTGCTCTCCGGCGCGACGACCGTGGCGGCGCAGGCGATCACGTTCGGCCGGCTCTTCCCGCACGCCCGGCCGGTGCTCGTCAACGGCGCCGCCGGGGTGCTGGTGAGCGCCGGGGACCGGCCGCTGTCGGTGATGGCGTTCACCGTCACCGGCGGCCGGATCGCGGCGGTGGACGTGATCGCCGACCCGCACCGGCTGGCCGCGCTCGGCCTCGCCGGCTGACCGTGCTCGGTCTGCGCGGCTGACCCGGAACCGCGTCGGCCGACCAGACCAGGTGGGCTCAGTCGACCAGCACCAGGTTGGCCATGTCGACCACCGGCCGGAAACCGAGCCGGGCGTAGAGCCGGTTCGACACCGGGTTGGCCTGGTCGGTGAACAGGCACACCCGCGCGCCCTCGGCGGTGAGCAGCCGGCTGACCTCGGCGACGGCGTTTCCGGCCCAGCCGCGCCCGCGCTGCTCGGGTGGCGTGTAGACAGGGCCGACGCGGGCCACGCCGAACGACGTCGGGTTGGCGGCGGTCAGGTGTACCGGAGCACCCGACTCGTCGGTCCAGAACCACACCCGGCCGTCCCGGATCCGGTGCAGCAGCTCGGCGTGGTCGGGCGTCTCGTGGGCGCTCGTCCCGCGCGGGCGGCCCGCCTGCTCGTCGGCGTCGGCCGAAAACGCGCCGAACCACGCGGCGACCAGGTCGACGTCGTCGACGGTGGCGCTCCGCAGCGCGCCGGGCACCGGTGCGGGCGGGATGGGCTGGTCGAGCACGTGCAGCCGGGTGTGCTGGGCCACCGCGACCCGCCCGCCGTCGAGGCGTGCGACCTCGTCGGCGCAGGCGCGCGCGGCGGGCAGCGCGCCGTTCACCGCGCGGACCCGCTCGCCGCGCCGGTGCCACGCCCCGGCCAGCGCCACGGCTGCTTCCCGCGGCATCGGCAGCAGGAACGGCGGTCGCGGCGGGAACGGCGCGGTACGCATCGCGGCGCCCACCACCGCCCCGGAGCCGTCCCGCACCACCAGCCACCAGTCGTCCTCGGGCAGCGCGACGCCCTCGGCGCGGCGGGCCGCCATCCGGTGCGTGACGCTGGCGACGACGGTGCCGACCACCGGATCGGCGGCCAGGTAGGCCTCGGCGGCGGCGAGGAACTCGCCCGGGTCGGTGCAGAAGTGCAGCGTGGGCGCGGCGGTCATGTGGGCACGGTAGCCACCGGCCGGGATCGGGCCGTACCGGTTTTCCCGCCCCGGCTCAGGGGGCGATGCGCAACCGACGGATGCGGGTGTCGTCGTACTCCTCGAACCGGAACCGCAGCCCGGCGAACGGGCTGCCGGGGAAGTCGCCGCTGATCGTGGCCGTCACCACGATCCCGGCCGGCGTCTGCTCCACGTCGGTGATCTCGTACGACACCAGCGGCGTGCCGCTGCGCCAGGCGCGGATCTCGTCGATGCCGCGGTGGGTGCGTCCCTCGTCCTCGACCACCGCGTCGTCGGCGAACAGCGCGAGGTAGGGCTCCTTGTCGGCCTGGCCGGCGAGCGCGAAGTAGCGGCGGACGATCTCGGGCGCGTTGCTCATGGTCGCGATGCTAGGCGCCGGGACCGACAAGAAGCGCCGTGACGGTGGCGGTGGTGGCGAGCACGGCGAGCGCGGCGCTGGTGGCCACGAACCGGCCCAGTGGCACGGCGACCCCGGCGGCCCGGCAGCGCTCGTACCAGATCAGTGTCGCCAGCGACGCCCACGGCGTGGCCAGCGGGCCCACGTTCGTGCCGATCAGCAGCGCCAGCAACTGGGTGTGCCGGTCGGCTGCGATCACCGCCTCGCCGGCCAGGTACGCGGGCAGGTTGTTCACCGCGTTGCTGAACAGCGCGCCGACCGCGCCCGCCCGCAGCGCCCCCTCCGCGCCCGGGTCGGTGCCGATCAGCGTGCCCATCACCGTGTCCAGGCCGTACCGGCCGATGGTCTGCACCACCAGGAACAACCCGGTCACGAACACCAGCAGCCGCCACGGCACCAGCGCGGGCCGCAGCCGGTGCCGGGCCCGCACCGCGAAACCGGCTACCAGGATCGCGGCTGCCACCCCCGAGGCGATGCCGATCTCCACCCCGGCGAGGATCCCGGCGACGAACAGCAGGCAGGCGGCGAGCGCGGTGCGGTAGAGCACCCGGTCCGGCGGCACGTACGGCGGAGGCGGGACGAACGGGTCGGCCCCGGCGCGCGCCGGCCGCCAGTACCACCACCACAGCAGCAGCGCGGTCACCGCGACGGCCACCAGCTGCGGCCACCACATCCGGGCCGCCCACGGCACCGGGTCCAGGTCGACCCGGTCGCTGGCCAGGATGTTCGTCAGGTTGGACACCGGCAGCAGCAGGCTCGCCGTGTTCGCCAGCCACACGGTGGTCATCGCCAGCGGCGTCGGCGGCACGTTCAGCGCCCGGGCCAGCGCGATCATCACCGGCGTGAGCAGCACCGCCGTGGTGTCCAGGTTGAGCGCGATGGTGGTCACCGAGGCGAAACCGACGCAGAGCCAGAACAGGGCCCGGAAACTGCCCCGCGCGGTCACCGCCACCCGGGTCGCGAGCGCGTCGAACACCCCGGCCACGGCGGTCAGCTCGGCCAGCACCACGACCGTGCCGAGGAAGATCAGGATCGGGATGATCCGGCGCATCGTGCCCTCGGCGTCGGCGCGGGGCAGCAGCCCGGTGAGCACGAACACCACGCCGAGCACGGCCAGCCCGATCGCGATCCAGTCCAGCACGTGCAGACGGCCCCAGCGGGAGCGGTCGGGCACGGCGTTCGGCGGATCGCCGGGGGTCTCCACGAGGGATGATCCTCCCACACGCCGGTGCGGACGCAGGAGCCCGACGCGGTCGCGAACCGGGCTGCCGAGGGTGTCGATCTGTTGACCGTCGGTGGCCATAATGACCATGTGGTTGTAGGCGCGCACCCCACCCGGTCCGACCGACCCATCGATTTCTTCATCAGCTACTCACCGGCCGACGAACGCTGGGCCACGTGGCTGGCGTGGGAGTTCGAGGCGGCCGGCTATCGCACGCTGCTGCAGGCGTGGGACTTCGTCGCCGGCACCAACTTCATCGACTTCATGGACCGCGGCGTCCGTGAGGCCGAGGTGGTCGTGGCGGTGCTGTCCGAACGCTACCTGCACTCCACGTACGGCAAGCTGGAGTGGCAGGCCGCGCTGCGCGCCGACCCGGACGGCACCGGCAACAAGCTCGTCACGGTACGCGTCGAGGACTGCCCGATCGACGGCCTGCTCGCCACCATCACCTATGTGGACCTGGTCGGCGTCGACGACCCGGCGCAGGCCCGCAACCGGGTGCTCGACCGCATCCGGGAGGCGCTCGACGGGCGCGCCAAGCCGATGCGGCAGCCGGCGTTCCCGCACCACCCGGCCGACCCGCACGGGGTGCTCGCCGCGCCGGCCGCCGGCGCGCCCGCGCCCCGCCGTGCCCGGCGTACCCCGATCAACCCGCCGCCGTTCCCGCCCGCCGCGGTGGCGCCACCGACCACCCGGGACACCGTCACCGTGCTCCAGGTGGCCGGGCCGCGCTTCGGCCGGGGCGTGATCACCCCCGGCGCGCCGGTCACCCCAGGCGAGGTGCAGGAACACCTGATGGGCGACCTCACGCTGCTGATGAACGACGGCGTGCCCCGGCCGGACCTGCTCGTCGTCGCCGGCAACCTCACCGAGTCGGGCAGCCCGCGCGAGTTCTCCGACGCGCTGAGCTTCCTCACCGGCCTGCGGGTGCTGCTCGGGCTGGAACCGCACCGCCTGGTCGTGGTGCCCGGCCCGCGTGACGTGACGATGGCCGCCAGCCGCGCGTACTTCGCCACCTGCGAGGCCGACGACGTCGACCCGCAGCCGCCGTACTGGCCGAAGTGGCGGCACTACGCGCGCCTGTTCGACGACCTCTACCAGGGGCTCGACGACCGGATCTTCGACAGCGAGCAGCCCTGGACACTGTTCCCGGTACCCGACCTGCGGGTGGTGGTGGCCGGGCTGAACTCCACCATCGCCATCACCCACCGGGAGGAGGACCGGTACGGCTTCCTCGGCGAGGCGCAGTCCAGCTGGTTCGCCCAGCGCCTGCGCCACTACCAGCAGTCCGGCTGGCTGCGGCTGGGCGCGATGGCGCACGCGCCGGGGGCGCGCAGCCCGTACGCCGACGAGGTGCCCCCGGACCCGGTGTCGCTGCGCGACCGCGGCTCGGTCAACCGGCTGGTCGGCCCGATGCTCAACCTGCTGCTCTCCGACGCCGCGCCGTCGGCCCGGGTCGACCCGGTGGTGCCGCTGGCCGCCGCGCCCCGCGACGGCCGGGCGCAGGTGCTGCGGCTCGGCGGCGACGGGATGACCCGCTGGGTGCTCGGCCGCGACGACCGGCTCGACGGCGGCACGGTCACCGCCGTGTCCTGGCCGCACGCGGAGGCCACCTTCGGCGCGTCCGGCCCGGCCCAGGTGCCCGACCCGCGTCGCCCGGCCGCCGTCGAGGGGGCCACCCAGGGCGCGGCGGTGGCCGCCGCGCCGGTCGCCCCGGTGCAGCGGCTGCTGGACCGGCTCGCCGAGGTCTGCGAGGCCCGCTACGACCGGGTGGTGGTGCGCCGCGTCGGCACCGATCCGCCGCACCTGTACATCAGCTACCGCTCCGACGGGGTGGTCCGCCAGCAGCGCGTCGGCGCGCACGTGGGCACCCCCACCGCCGCCGACGTGGACGTCTTCGCCCGCCGGGTGCACGCCACCGACCCGGACATCGCCTCCGAGCTGGTCTACGACGGCGACCGGGTGCCGCGCGGGCTGGCCGAGGAGGCGCAGCGGCGCGGCGTACGCGTGCTGCACCTGACCGAGTTCCAGGGCCTGCTCGACCTGCGCGAGTACGTCGCCGCGCAGACCGCCCGGCTGCAGGCCGACCGGCTCTACCCGCCCGGGCAGTACGTGCCGCAGCGCTACCGCCACCTCGTCGGCGCCGACCAGCGCGTCCGCGACGACGTGGTGGACGAGCTGCTGGAGACCGTGTCCGCGCCGGACGGCCGGTTCGTGCTGGTGCTCGGTGACTTCGGCCGGGGCAAGACGTTCGCGTTGCGGGAGGTGGCCCGGCGGCTGCCCACCGCCGCGCCGGACCTGATCCCGATCCTGGTGGAGCTGCGGGCGCTGGACAAGGCGCACTCCGTGGACGGGCTCGTCGCCGCGCACCTGGCCAACCACGGCGAGCAGGTGATCGACCTCAAGGCGTTCCGCTACATGCTGCGCCAGGGCCGCATCGTGCTGCTGTTCGACGGCTTCGACGAGCTGGTGGCCCGGGTGACCTACGACCGGGCGGCCGACCACCTGGAGACGCTGCTGCAGGCCGCCGAGGGCAACGCGAAGATCGTGGTGAGCAGCCGGACCCAGCACTTCAAGACCAACTCGCAGGTGCTGACCGCGCTCGGCGAGCGGGTCGGCCTGCTGCCGCACCGCCGCGTCCTGGCCGTGGAGGACTTCACCCCCGGGCAGATCGAGGCGTTCCTGCGCAACCGGTACGGCGGCGACGAGCGGGCCGCCCGCGAGCGGATGGACCTGCTCGCCGGCGTGAAGGACCTGCTCGGGCTCTCCCGCAACCCGCGCATGCTCGGCTTCATCGCCAACCTCGACGAGGGGCGGCTCGCCGCCGTCGCCGGGGCGGGCGGCACGTTCAGCGCCGCCGCGCTGTACCGGGAGATCCTGGAGTCCTGGCTGGACTTCGAGGAGCGCCGTACCCAGGGCATCCCGGGCGCCCCGGTGAGCCTGCGCCGGCCCGAGCTGTGGCAGGCGGTGAGCCGGCTGGCGTTCCAGCTCTGGGAGAGCGGCGAGGCGTACCTGCGCCTGGCCGAGCTGGCCGAGTCCACCGGCCAGCTCGCCGGCCGGGCCGACTCGCGGCTGTCCGGCCCGCAGGCGGCGCACGCGGTCGGCGCGGGCAGCCTGCTCGTCCGGACCGACGACGGGCTGTTCGGGTTCATCCACACCTCGGTGATGGAGTGGCTCGTCGCCGAGGGGGTGGCCGAGCAGATCAACAGGGGCGAGGAGCCGGGCGCGCTGGCGGTACGGTCGCTGTCCGCGCTCGCGGTGGAGTTCCTCGGCGACCTCGCCGACCCGGCCCGCTGCACCGCCTGGACCGCGCGGGTGCTCGGTGACGAGTCGGCGGGCGAGACGCTGCGCGCCAACGCTCTGCGGCTGTCCGCCCGGCTGCGCCTGCCCGACCGGGCCGACCTGCGCGGCGCGGTGCTGCGCGGCGAAGACCTGTCGCACCGCGAACTCGCCGGCGCCGACCTGACCGGTGCCGACCTGACCGACGCGCGGCTGATCGCCACCAACCTGACCGAGGCGCGGCTGGAGCACGCCCGGCTGCGCGGCGCCCGGCTGGACCAGGCCCGCCTCGCCGGGGCGGACCTGCGCGACGCGGAGATGGCCGGCGCGCGCCTGTTCCGGACCGATCTGCGCGGCGCGCGCGTGGCCGGCAGCAGCTGGCACCGCACCGCGCTGATCGACGTCAGCGCCGACCCGGCGCTGCTGCGCGCCCCGGAACTGCGTGGCGCCGTCGTCGCACCGGGCCGGCCGGTCGCGCCGGGCCTCGCCCCGCCCGCCGTGGGCGTCGGGTACGGCTTCGAGGTGGGCCGGCTGCCGGTGCCCGTGGCGTACAGCCCTGACGGCGCGGTGCTCGCCGTCGGCAGCGACGACGGCGGTGTGCTGCTCTGCGACACCGCCACCGGGCTGCCGGTACGCACGCTCCAGGGGCACCGCTCCCGGGTGTACGCGGTCCGCTACGACGCCGCGTCCCACCAGCTCGTCACCGGCTCGGCCGACCTCACCGTACGGCTGTGGGACGCCGACCACGGCGACGTGCGGCACGTCATCGAGGACGTGTTCACCGGCTGGGTGTGGCCGCTGCTCACCGACGGCCGCCGCGGCCGCCTGGTGGTCGGCGACGCCGCGGGCGTGGTGCGGCTCTACGACACCCGTGGCGCCCGGCTGCGCCACGAGTGGCCCGGCCACTCCGCGCCGATCTGGGGCACCTCGTTCAGCCCGGACGGACGGCGGGTCCTGGTCGCCGACAGCGCCGGCACGGTCCGTGGGTGGGACATCCCGACCGGCAAGCTGGCGTTCGAGGTGCAGGAGCCCGAGGTGGTCTACCGGGTCGTGCACTCACCGGACGGCCGGCTGCTGGCCGCCGTCGGGCAGCACGGCCGCATCTGGATCCGCCGGGCCGCCGACGGCGAGCTGCTGCGCGCGCCGCGCGGCCACGAGGCCGACGTGTACGCCCTCGACATCCACCCCGACGGCACGCTGATGGCCACCGGCGACACGCACGGCGCGCTGCGGCTGTGGGAGACCGAGACGGGCCGGCCGGTGCGGGTGCTCGGGCGGCAGCGCGGCGCGATCTACAGCGTCCGGTTCAACGGCGACGGCAGCCTGCTCGCCACCGCCGCCAGCGACGGCGCGATCCAGCTCTGGGACACCGACGACGGGCAGGTGCGGCACGAGCTGACCCGGCACCGCGGCTCGGTCTGGCCGGTGGTCTGGCGGCCGGACCAGAACCAGGTGGCGACCAGCAGCAACGACGGCACCACCCGGCTGTGGGACGTCCGCAGCGGGCAGCTCCAGCACACGCTGCGCGGGCACGGCCGCAAGGTCACCGCGCTGTCCTTCCGCGACGACGGCGAGGTGCTCGCCGCCTGCGGCAACGACGGCGTGATCCGGCTCTGGGAGCCGCGTACCGGCCGTCTGCTGCGGCAGCTCGCCAGCCCGGCCGACCGGCTGCTGTCCGTGGTGTTCTGCCCGGACGAACCGCTGGTGGCCACCCCGAGCGGCGACGGCGGCGTGCACCTGTGGAACACCGACACGGGCGCCGACGAGCGCGAACTCAACGTGGACACCGACCACGTCTGGGCGGTCGCGTTCAGCCCCGACGGCGACGCCCTCGCCACCGCGAACGACGACGACACGGTACGCCTCTGGTACCGCCGTACCGGCCGCCACTTCGCCACGCTCACCCCGCACCGGGGGCGCGTGCGCACCGTCGCGTTCAGCCCCGACGGCGAGACCATCGCCACCGGCTGCGACGACCAGACAGTACGGCTCTGGGACGCCGCCACCGCCACCTGCCGGCTCACCCTCGAACACCACACCGACCGGGTCTACTCGGTCGGCTTCAACAGCGAGGGCACGCTGCTCGCCAGCGCCGGCAACGACGGCACGGCGGTGGTCTGGGACGCGGTCACGGGTGAGCGGCGCCTGGTGCTCACCGAACACGACGGCCGGCTCTGGTCCTGCGCGTTCAGCCCGGACGGCAACCTGCTCGCCACCGCCGGCGACGACCTGGTGATCCGGCTGTGGGATCCGGTCACCGGCCGGCTGCACGGCACCCTTGCGGCGCACACCCGGCGCGTCTGGTCGGTGCACTTCAGCCCGGACAGCAGCCTGCTCGCCAGCGCCGGTGACGACGGCACGGTACGGCTGTGGGACGTCGCCGACCCGGAGCACGCCCAGTTGCGGACCACGCTCATCGGCCTGCCCGACGGGTGGGCGGCGGTCAGCCCGGACGGCCGGTACAAGCTGGACGGCGACCCGGGCGGCCAGTTCTGGCACGTCATCGGCACATGCCGCTTCGAGGTGGGCGAACTGGACCCCTACCTGACCCAGGTCCGCCGCCTCTCCGTGGACGCCCCCTTCTGACCCCCGGCCCCCGCGCTCTCCCCGGTGATCAAGGAGTTCGTGTCCGGATCGGACGTCGTATCCGACACGAACTCCTTGGTCAACTCGGGGCAGGCGGGGGAGGCGGGGCGGCAGGTCCGGTCCAGCGGACCTCGCCGTCGTGCCACACGTCGGTGGGGGTCAGGCCGCAGGCCGTGGCCACCGCGGCCGACGCGCGGTGGCCGGGATGGATGTGGGCCACGAGGGTACGCACACCGCGCCGCCCCAGCCAGCCGGCCATCCCACGGGCGGCCTCGGTGGCGATCCCGCGCCCCTGCCACCGGGTTCCCACCACCCAGGCGATCTCCGCGACCGGTCCCGCGGTGGCCGGTGCCGCCTCGTCGAGGTGCCGGTGTCCTACCGCCCGCGCGCCCGCCGTGGCGGCGTCCGTCACGGTCCCGTGTGGCTCGGTGACCGTGGCTTGGACGAAGCCGGCCAGCCGGCCGCCGTCCCGGAGCCGGATGACCCAGTTGCACCACGACTCGGCCGGGTCGGGTGAGCCGGCGACAAGCCGTTCGTAGCGGGCCCGCAACGCCGCCGGGGTGGCGGGCCCGCCGCCGATGAAGGTGTGCAGCGCCGGGTCGGCGAGGACGGCGGCCATCTCCTCGGCATGCTCGACACCCAGCGGCAGCAGATTCAGCCGTGCGGTGGGGATCGGTTCCGGCGTGAACCCGCTCGTCGACGCCGGCGCTCCGGTCACTTCATCCATGATCGCGCTTCCAGGAGATCGATGACCTGGTCTCGCGGCAGCGAAACGAACCTCACGGTATCCCAGGCCGCCCCGAGAAACGCAACGCCATCAGCGATCCCCAGCCCCGGCCAGCCAGCCCCGGCCAGCCAGCCTCGCTGATCTTGCAGTTTGTGCCCGGGCGAATAGGGCATTCGGGGCGCCGCTCGGGCCGAAAGTGCAAGATCGCGGGGAGAGAGGGAGGGGCGGGGGCGGGGGCACCGGTCAGCGCCGCCATTTCTGGTTGGCGGCGCCGGTGCAGTCCCAGATCTGCAGCCGGGTGCCGTCGGCCGAGCTGGGACCCGTCGCGTCCAGGCACTTGTTCGCCTGGGGGTTCACGATGTCCCCGGCCGCGCTGAACACCCACTTCTGCGCGCCGGTGCCGTTGCAGTCGTAGAGCTGCACCTTGGCGCCGCTCGCCGTGGACCCGGCGGCCACGTCGAGGCACTTGCCGAGCGCGCGTACCGAGCCGTCTGCGTTCCAGGTCCAGCGCTGGGCGGCGGTGCCGTTGCAGGTCCACAGTTGCACCGGGGTGCCGTTCGCGGTGCCGGCGCTGGCCACGTCGACACACTTGTTCCCGTACCCGACGATCTGGCCGCCGGTGCTCCCGCCGCCGTTGTCCCACGCCTGGACCCGGACGTAGTCGATGGTCATGGTCTGCGGGAACGTGGTGCTGCCGTCCGGCGAGCCGGGCCAGTTACCGCCGACCGCCACATTCATGATCATGAAGAACGGGTGGTCGAAGACCCAGCGGTTGCCGCCGATGTCGGCGGGCGTCTTGCGGGAGTACGCCACGCCGTCGAGGTACCAGGTGATCGAGTCCGGCGCCCAGTCCACCGCGAACGTGTGGAAGGCGTCGGCGAGCGCCTGGCCGCCCGGGAGCGAGGTGGACGCGCCGACGCCGCTGCCGCCGGAGTAGCCGGGGCCGTGCAGCGTGCCCCAGACGGTCGACGGCGCGTAGCCGACGTTCTCCATGATGTCGATCTCGCCGCTGCCGGGCCACGGGTTCGTGCCGATGTCGTTGCCGAGCATCCAGAACGCCGGCCACAGCCCCTGTCCACGCGGGACCTTGATGCGCGCCTCGAACCGCCCGTACGCCTGGGCGAACGTGCCGTTGGTGAGCAGCCGGGCCGAGGTGTACTGGCAGCTTCCGTACCAGCACGAGTAGCCGGCGGGGTTCTCCTTGCGGGCGGTGATGACCAGGTTGCCGTTGCCGTCGAGCGCGGCGTTGCGGGTGCTGTTCGTGTAGTACTGCAGCTCGTTGTTGCCCCAGCCGCCGCCACCGATGTCGTAGCGCCACTTGCTCGCGTCGGGGGCGGCGCCGGCCGGGCCGTTGAAGTCGTCGGACCAGGTGACCGCGCCGGGGGCGGCGGCGGCCGGGGTGCTGGGGACGGCGGCGAGGGCGGCGGTGAGGCCGACCGCTGTCACCGCCAGGGCGGCGAGGGTACGGATGGTGCGCACGGGGCGCCTCCTGCGGGGTGGTGGCTGTTCCCCGTCACGGCGGCCGGCCCCGCCCAACGGTTAATAAACCATACAAATAGACTTCGATGAAGGTATGAACGAAGTCGGTCGATGTCAAGAGAGCGTTTCCCGCTGGCGCTCCGATGTGGGCTCCGGCTCGCGTTGCCGCACCACGGTGGGCCGGCGCATGTCCCGCCACGGGCCGCCGAGCAGCGGCGTCAGCACCACCAGCAGATAGCAGGCGCCCATCACGACGAGCGTGGACGTGGGGCCGAACCGGTCCGCGGCGAACCCCGCGCCGACCGCGCCGGCCGGCATGGCCGCCCACGCGCCCGCGCCGATCACCCCGTACACCCGGGCCCGCATGGCCGGCGGCACCCGCTCCAACTGGACCGCGCCCATCAGCGGGTTGAGCGCACCGGCGGCCAGCCCGGCCGTCGCGACCACGGCGACCACCACCGGCAGCGGCGGCGCGGCGGCGAGCGCCCACAGTGGTGGCGCGCCGCACACCACGTACGCGGTGACGAACGTGGCCCGGCGGGGCAGCCGGTGACCGATCGCGCTGAACACCAGCGAGCCGACCAGCGCCCCGCCACCCATGACGCCGACCAGCAGGCCGAACGCGGCCGGCCCGCCGAGTTCCCGTTCGGCGACCACCGGCAGCAGCACCTGGCTCTTGGCCGCGTCGAACAGGTTCGTCACCAGCACCAGCAGGACCATGGCGCGCAACAGCGGCTCGCGGACCAGGAAGCGCAGCCCGGCGGCGAACTGCCGCCAGTAGCCACCGGTCTCCGGCTCGCTCCCGTCGTCGGACGGCCGCAGGCCACGCGGTACCAGCAGGGTCACCACGAGCGCCGACACGGCGAACGTCACCGCGTCCAGCGCCAGCACCGGCACCGCCCCGAACACACCGACCAGCAGGCCGGCCACGGGTGCGCCGATCATCCGGGCGCCGCGCGAGGTCGCGTCCTCCCACCCGGCCGCCCGCTCGATCGGCACCCCTGCCGCCGCCGCGGCCTCCGGAAGCAACGCCGTGCGCGCGGTCTGCCCCGGCGTGTCGAGCAGGCCGCTGACGAAGACCAGGGCCAGCAGCGCCGGGAACGGCAGGCCGACGGTGGCGTGCAACAGGGGTACGGCGGCGATCGTCACGCCGGAGATCACGTCGGCGAGCACGCTGGAGCGCCGGTAGCCGATCCGGTCGACGAGCACGCCGCCGAACGCGCCGCCGAGCACCACCGGCGCGGTGGCGAACGCCCCGGCGAGCCCGGTGGCGGCGGGTGAGCCGGTCTCGGCCAGCACGTAGAGCGGCAGCGCGATGAGCGTGAGCACGTTGCCGGTCAGCGAGACGGCGTGCCCGATCAGCAGTCCGGCCAGGGGCCGGCGGTCGCGGGTCACTGCGGCCCCCGGTACGCCTGCCAGATGAGCGTGACCATCTCGGCGCCGGGCCGGCCGGGCGCGCCGCGCTCCTGCCAGCGCCGGCCCAGCGCGGACAGCTCGTCGCGCAGTTCGACCAGTTCCTCCGGCGTCAGGCGCAGCACCATGTCGCTGCTGGTGGTGCCGCGGACCCACGCCGGGTCGAGGCTCGCCTCCGAGTCCAGGTACGCCTGGTAGCGGTCGACGTAGCGCTGCATGGCGGCCTGGCGCAGCATGTTGCCGGCGAGCCGGCGCTCCGGGTCGTCGAGCAGTTCGAGGGGATCCCAGTCGGTGGTGGCGTGCGCGGCCCGCCACCACCGCTCGCGCCGGTCCCGGGCCAGCTCGGGCGCCTCGGCCACGAAGCCGTGCTCGACCAGCTTGCCGACGTGGTAGCTGACCGAGCCGACCGCCTCGCCGGTCCGCTCGCTGAGCATGCCGACCGTCTGCGGGCCGCGCAGGCGCAGCTCGCCGAGCAGCCGCAGCCGGGTGGGGTGGGCGAGCGCCCGCATGGCTCGCGGGTCGCTCACGCGCCGGTTGCCGGTTCCGTCAGTCATGCCGTCAGGCTAGACCTACAAGACATGATGTACAAGGAGTCTTGTATTTATCGCGCTGCCTCGGATGTGTGGCGGTACAGGTCGCGCAGCAGGCACACCTCGGACAGGTGGTGGATCGCCTCCCGGTTGATGTGCAGCACGAGCGTGGCCATCGGGACGTCGGCGAACGGCCCCTCCGCCGGGCCGCAGGGGCGGGCCAGGCCCTCCTCGCCGAGCGCCTCGACCCCCGCCGTCCAGGCGGCGTACTCCTCGTCGAGCTGGGCCAGCGCGCCGGCCGCCGTCGGGGAGTAGGGGAACGAGGCGTAGTCGGTGGGCGCGCGGCCGAAGTGCGACGCGTTGCGCATGGCCAGCACGCCGACGATGACGTGGGCCAGCCGCCAGGCGATGGTGGTGAACGGCGGCGGGTCCGGCTGCGGCATCGCGAAGTCGATCGCCGGGGTGCCGTCGTCGCCGCGCGGCCGCACGCTCCAGCAGCCGGGGACCGGCTCCCAGAGGTATTCGGCGTCGGTGAGCCCGGCGAGGCGGTCGCGCAACTGGTAGGTCCAGTGCCAGGTGAGCTGCTCGCGGAGCAGCGGGTTCCAGGTCAGATCGGTCATGCGCCTCAGCGTGCCACCGCCCTGGGACAGAAAACGGCGCGCTCAGCCCCGCCGCGCCGCCGCCCGGCCCTTGAGCCGGCGGCCCATCTCCCGGGCGATCTCCTTCTTCGCGTCCCGCTCGGCCAGCGCCTGGCGCTTGTCGTACGACCGGCGGCCCCGGGCCAGGCCCAGCTCCACCTTGGCCCAGCCGTCGGCGAAGTACATCGACAGCGGCACCAGCGTGATGCCGCCGTCGCGCAGCTTCTCCAGGATCCGGGCGATCTCCACCCGGTGCAGCAGCAGCTTGCGGGTGCGCCGGGGCGCGTGGTTGGTCCAGGTGCCGAAGCCGTACTCGGCGATGTGCAGGCCGTACAGCATGATCTCGCCGTCGCGCTCCTGGGCGAACGCGTCGACAAGCGACACCCGCCCCTCGCGCAGCGACTTGACCTCGGTGCCGGCCAGCACGATGCCCGCCTCGTACGTCTTGAGGATGTCGTAGTCGTGCCGCGCCTTCTTGTTCGAGGCGATCAGCTTGCGCCCGTTCTCCCTGGCCACGCGAGCAGGATACTCGCCGGGGGCGGTTGCGGGCCGGTCGCCGGGCGCGCCGCGGCCACCCAGCCGGTGGTGATGAGCAGCAGCGCGGCGCAGTAGGTGACCATCACCAGCAGCCCTCGCCCGGGCAGGTCCACGCCGGCCGCGCCCACGCCGATGAGCAGATCGGAGACGAGGAAGAGCGCCCCGCCCGCGGCGACCCGCGCCGACACCCCGGTCGCGGCGGCGGCCATCAGGCACAGCGCCAGGCTGTAACCGAGCACCGGCAACCGAAGCGGCCCGAGCATGCCCCAGAGCAGCGCGTTCGCGCCCGCCCAGGCGACCAGGTAAGCGGCCAACGCCACGACCGGCGCGCGCCGGTGCCGGACGAAGGCGGTGATGAACGCGATCTGGGTGACCAGGAAGAAGCCCATCCCGGCCAGGAACGCGGCATCACCCGGCAGAAGCAGCGCGACGTCGCCCGCGGTGGCGGCGACCAGGCCGACCGCCACCGCGTCGACGCGGCGCCGGTGCGCCCAGAGGTACGCCAGCAGCACCGGCGCCAGCAGCGGCTTGGCCAGCCACTGGAGCGCTGTCGAGTCGAGCGCGACCCCGACCAGTTCGACGGTCGCGATCAGCCCGAACAGGGGCAGCAGCCAGGAGCGCCTCATCGGGCCGGCTGCCAGCCGGGACGGCCGAACAGGTAGCCCAGCCGGTGCCGCCAGGAGTCGGCCCGGCGTACGTCGGACCAGATCGCGGCGAACTCGTGGGTGGCCACCCGCAGCGGGTTGTAGGTGCCGATGTTCTTGGTCAGGCCGTAGCGCGCGGTGGCCCGCTCCGGCTCGAACGTGCCGAACAGCCGATCCCAGATGATCAGGATGCCGCCGTAGTTGCGGTCCAGGTACTCGGTGTTCGAGCCGTGGTGCACCCGGTGGTGCGACGGCGTGTTGAAGATCCACTCGATCGGCCGGGGCAGCACCCTGATCCGCTCGGTGTGCAGGAAGAACTGGTACAGCAGGCTGACCGACTGCTGGAGGAAGATCATCCACGGCGGGATGCCGAGCAGTGCCAGCGCCAGCCAGAACGGCAGCGAGGTCATCGGCGTCCAGCTCTGCCGCAACGCGGTCGAGAAGTTGTAGTAGACGCTGGAGTGGTGCACGACGTGGCTGGCCCAGAGCACGCGTACCTCGTGGTGCGAGCGGTGGAACCAGTAGTAGGCCAGGTCGTCGGCGAAGAACAGGATCACCCAGGTCCACCAGTCGCCGGGGGACAGGTGCACCGGCGCCACGGTCCACAGCGCCGCGAACGCACCGACGGTCAGCAGCTTCCACGGGAAGCCGATGATCTGGCTGCCCAGCCCCATCGACAGGCTGGTGGTGGTGTCGCGCAGCTCGTAGCCGCGTTCGTCGTCGTCGGGCAGGAAGCGGTAGGAGACCGCCTCGATGACGATCAGGAGCAGGAACGCCGGGACGGCGTACAGCACGGCGGGGATCATGCGCGCGCTTCCCTTCCGGAGGTGGGGGTGGTGGGGGTGGTGATCGGCGCGGTCAGCAGCTCCCGGGCGTGCCGGGCCGCCGCCGCGCCCTGACCGGAGGCGATCGCCGCGGCGAGACGGCGGTGCCCGGCCACGTCGAGCAGTTCGGCCGCGCGGGCGTCCGGGGGGACGTCGCCGACCGCGAACGTGCCGGCCACCAGGCTGTTGAAGGCGAGCTGGTAGGCGGTGTTGCCGCTGCCGCGCACGATCAGCCGCCAGACGGCGATGTTCGCCTCGTTCATCAGGTCCAGATCGGGGGCCAGGTCGCCGTACTCCTCGGCGGCCCGGCCCAGGGCGGCTACGAGCGCCGCGTCCGCGCGCTCGGCGCAGAGCCGGGCCGCGTCGATCCCGACGCAGGCCCGCATCTCCAGCATGTCGCGCACCAGCGTCTCGACCGGGAGTACGTCGCCGGAGCGGGCCAGGGACAGCGCGAGGTCCAGTCCGGCGTGGACCCGCCAGTCCAGCACCCGGGTCGCGCCGCCCTGGCTGACCCGGACCAGGCCGAGCTGTTGCAGGCGGCGCAGCGCCTCCCGGACGGCGTGCCGGTTGACCGCGAACGCCCCGGCCAGCTCCCGCTCGCCGGGCAGCGTCTCGCCCGGCGCGTAGCGACCGGACACGATCGCGTCGCGCAGCCGCCCGAAGACGTGGTCGGAGACCGAGACGCGAGGCGCGGGATCGAAGGTCATGCGAGGCAGTGTGGCCCCGAACACATCAACCCGTCAACTGGTTGTACCAGTGGATTCGGGGCGGCCGGTGCGTGCCCCCTTGGTCACCCCTCGTATCCTTTGCGCCGTAGGCCCGCCAGAGGGAAGGGAGTCGGTGTGAGCGACCGGGTCGAGACGTTGGAGTTCCAGGCCGAAGCTCGTCAGCTGTTGCAGCTGATGGTGCACTCGATCTACTCGAACAAGGACGTCTTCCTGCGCGAACTGATCTCGAACGCGTCCGACGCGCTGGACAAGCTGCGGCTGGAGTCGCTCGTCGACAAGGAGCTGCCGGCGGACACGTCCGACCTGCACATCGAAATCGAGGTCGACAAGGACGCCCGTACGCTCACCGTGCGGGACAACGGCATCGGCATGACCCGCGACGAGGTGGTCGGCCTGATCGGCACGATCGCCAAGTCGGGCACCGCCGAGCTGCTGTGCAAGCTGCGCGAGTCCGCCGACACCGCCGCGTCCCAGGAGCTGATCGGCCAGTTCGGCGTCGGCTTCTACGCCACGTTCATGGTGGCCGACAAGGTGACGCTGCTGACCCGCCGCGCCGGGCAGTCCGGCGGCACCCGCTGGGAGTCCGCGGGCGAGGGCACGTACTCGATCGAGGAGGTCGAGGACGCACCCCAGGGCACCTCGGTCACGCTGCACCTCAAGGCGGTCGACACCGAGGACAACCTGCACGACTACACCGCCGAGTGGACGATCCGCGAGATCGTCAAGCGGTACTCCGACTTCATCTCGTGGCCGATCCGGATGACTGTCGACAAGCCCGGCGAGGACGGCGCCACCACCCGCGAGGAGCAGACGCTCAACTCGATGAAGGCGCTCTGGGCGCGTTCGCGGGACGAGGTCGACGAGGCCGAGTACAAGGAGTTCTACCGGCACGTCGCGCACGACTGGGCCGACCCGCTCGAGACGATCCACATGCGCGGCGAGGGCACCTTCGAGTACGAGGCGCTGCTGTTCCTGCCCTCGCACGCCCCGCTCGACCTGTTCTCCCCGCAGGGCCGCCGCGGCGTGCAGCTCTACGTCAAGCGCGTGTTCATCATGGACGACTGCGACGCGCTGATGCCCAACTACCTGCGCTTCGTCAAGGGCGTGGTGGACGCGCACGACCTGTCGCTGAACATCTCCCGGGAGATCCTCCAGCAGGACCGGCAGATCCGCGCGGTGCGCCGCCGGCTGGTCAAGAAGGTGCTCGCCACGCTCAAGGACATGTCCGCCGAGTCGTACCGCACGTTCTGGACCGAGTTCGGCGCGGTGGTCAAGGAGGGTCTGCTGGAGGACCCGGACAACACCGAGACGCTGCTGGAACTCGTCCGCGCCGCCAGCACCCACGACCCGGCCGAGCCGACCACGCTGCGCGACTACGTGGAGCGCATGAAGGACGGGCAGAGCGAGATCTACTACGCCACCGGCGAGAACCGGGCCACCATCGAGAACTCGCCGCACCTGGAGGCGTTCCGCGCCAAGGGCTACGAGGTGCTGATCCTCACCGACCCGGTGGACGAGGTGTGGGTCGAGCGCGTCGGCGCGTACGACGGGAAGACGCTGCGCTCGGTCGCCAAGGGGCAGGTGGACCTGGAGACCGAGGAGGAGAAGGAGAAGGCAGAGGCGGAACGACAGGAGTACGCCGACCTGCTCACGTTCCTCGGCGGCGCGCTCGCCGACAGCGTCAAGGAGGTGCGGCTGTCCACCCGGCTGACCACCTCGCCGGCCTGCGTGGTGGGCGACGCGCACGACATGACGCCGACGCTGGAGAAGATGTACCGGGCGATGGGCCAGGAGGTGCCCCGGGTCAAGCGGATCCTGGAGCTGAACCCGGCCCACCCGCTGGTCACCGGGCTGCGCAAGGCGCACGGCGAGGGTGCCGACGCCGCGGCGCTGACCGAGACCGCCGAGCTGCTGTACGGCATGGCGCTGCTGGCCGAGGGCGGCGAGCTGGCCGACCCGGCCCGGTTCACCCGGATCCTCGCCGACCGCCTGGCCCGAGGCCTGTAGCCCCACCCGCCCCGCCGGCCGGACCCGGCCGGCTTGATCGACTCCATTACGCCGAGGTGGCGGTATCAGGATGCCCCCGATACCGCCACCTCGCCGAGCTGGCGTGGATCAAGCTGGCTTGTCCCAGGATGGGGAAGATCAGTCCCAGATGGAGGGAGCGGGCTCGGTGAGTGAGCTTCCGGTGGGTGGTCTCTGCAGGCCCGCGTCGGCAGGGCCTGCCTGGGTGGACGGGTGTGGGTCGGGCTGGATCTGCTGGAGCCGGTGAGGCGCCGGCCTGGTGTCCAGCCGCGCGGCCGGCCGTAATCGCCGTTGGCTGGTGAAGGGGCCGCTGAGCCGGCGCGCCGGGGCGGCGAGCCCGGTCGGCTCAGGGGAGGGCGGGGTAGAGCGCGGCCACGCCGCCGGACAGTCCGGCCTGGACCCGACGGGCGACGTCGTCGGCCAGGATCTCGTAGCTGTCGGACTCGATGCCGTCGGCGGCGAGCCGGGCGACGTCGGCCGGGTGGGCCTTCGGGCCGGGTACGGCGGCGGCCATCTCGGTGTCCATGTAGCCCACGTGCAGGCCCGCGACGCGGACGCCCCGGCCGGCCAGCTCCAGGCGCAGGGCGTTCGTCATCGACCACTCGGCGGCCTTGGCCGCGCCGTACGCGCCGACGCCGGGGAACGTGAACCAGGACAGCGCGGACAGCACGTTCAGGATCGTGCCGCCGCCGTTCGCGGCGATCCGGGGCGCGAACGCCCGCACCACCGACAGCGTGCCGAGGTAGTGCGTCTCCAGCTCCAACCGGATCTTCTCGAGGTCGCCGTCGAGCAGGTCGGTGCCGGTGCTCACGCCGGCGTTGTTGACGAGCAGCGTCACGTCACCGGCCCGCTCCGCGGCGGCGGCGACCGACGCGGGGTCGGTGACGTCCAGGCGTACCGGGGTCACGCCGGGCAGGTCCACGGCGTCCGGGTTGCGGGCGCCGGCCCAGACGGTGGCACCGCGCGCGGCGAGTTCGGCGGCCAGGTGCGGCCGAAGCCGCGGTTGGCGCCGGTGACCAGGGCGGTGCTTCCAGCGATCTTCATGTGTCGCTCCGAGGTGTGGTGAGGGAGGGGAGTCAGGCGGACAGCAGGCCCGGACCGGGCAGGACGGCGAGCTCACCGGGCGGTACGTCGTGCCCGGCGTCGCAGCGCAGCCGGGCGTGCACCGGGGCGCCGCACTCGTTGTGGGCCACCCGGACCGCCGGGCCCGCCTCGTCGGCGGCGTACGCGTCGCCCCACTGCCGCAGCGCGACCAGCACCGGGATCAGGTCGCTGCCCTTCGCGGTGAGCACGTACTCGTCGCGGGTGCGCTGCCCGGGCTCGCGGTAGGGACGCCGGTCGAGCAGCCCGTCGGCGACGAGCTGCTTGAGGCGGGCGGCGGCCACCGGCTCGCTGACGCCGACCCGCCGGGCGAAGTCGTCGAAGCGGCGGGTGCCGAACGACGCCTCCCGCAGCAGGAGCAGCGTGGTGCGGTTGCCGACCACCTCCAGTGCCCGGGCGATCGAGCAGTTGGCGGTGGACCAGGAGTCACGCTGCGCGAGGAGGTCCGTCATGGCGTCGACGGTACCCCCTGGCTTAGGAAAGCAGAAGTCAGCTACCTCACAGCTGGCCGGGGAAGAATCCGTGCCGGGCCAGCGGCTCGACGATCTGGTGCTCCTCGTACGACAGGTGCGACAGCAGCGTGTCGGTGAGCAGGTCCACCGCCTCCTGGAGCTGCGTGAAGTCGCCGGGGTGCCGGACCAGCTCGACGAGCGCCCGGTCGACGCTCTCCACCACGCCGTGGATCACCACGTGCTCCTCCTCGAGGCGGTCCAGCACTGCCGCCAGCCCGGCCTCGGAGCGGCGCAGGTGAGGGAAGATCGAGGCGTCCTCCAGCCCGTGGTGCTGGGTGACCATCGTGCAGTACGCCGCGCAGTACGCCCCGAGCGTCCAGTTGTTCTGTCGCATGGTCATCTCGTTGAGGGCGGCCCGCGCCCGGCCCGGCGAGACAGTGCCCTGCTTGACCTGTTCCAGCAGATCGCGCACCTGGGCCAGCTCCTGGCGCAGGTGGTCGTGCACGTCCACCAGGTGCTGCCCGGCGGCCTGTCCGCGGGCCGGGTAGACGCGCCCGGCCGGCGGCGGCGGGGCGCTCGGGCGGGTGGACTCGTCCCAAGGGCGGCGCGCGCTCAGGCGTACCCCCGGGTCGGGGGTGGGGGTGACGCCGAGCGTGCTCGGGCCGGCGGCGGCGGTCTGCTCGTCGGCGGCCGTGCGGGTTCCGCCGGCGGGCGCGGTGCGCTCGGCGGCGACCAGCTCCCGCACGGCGGGCGCGACCTCCTGGCCGAAGATCTGGATCGCGCGCGGCTCGTCGCTGCCGAGGATGAACGTGGTGATGCCGTGCTCCAGGGTGAGCCCGGCCAGCTCCTCCACCCACTGCTCCGGCGGCCCGGCCAGGAAACCGGCCGACGAGCGGGCGAACGTGCCGGTCACGTTGAGCATGCGGCGGATCGTGGCCGGGTCGCGCCCGGCGGCCTGAGCGCCCTCGTCGACGAGCGCGTTCAGGGCGGGCAGCTCGTCGGGGCCCTTCGGCAGGTACGACAGGGACGGCAGCCAGCCGTCCGCGGCGCGGCCGACCAGGCGCAGCATGCGCGGCTTGTACGCGCCGACCCAGATGCCCACCGGGTGCGCGGGCGCCGGACCGCGCTTGGCGCCGACCACCCGGTAGTGCTCGCCGTCGACGCGGATCATGCCGCGGCGGTCGGTGTCCCAGACCTCGCGGATCACCCGGATCGCCTCGTCGAGGGCCTCGACGGCGGCGCCGGGGGACAGGCGTCGCCCGCCCGCCGCCTCGATCGCGTCCCAGAACGCGCCCGCACCGAGTCCCAGCTCGACCCGGCCGCCGGTGAGCAGGTCCAGGCTGGCGACGCTGCGGGCCAGCACCACCGGCTGGCGCAACGGCAGGTTGAGGACGTTTCCGGCCAGGCGGATACGTTCGGTCGCGGCGGCCACGTAGGACATCAGCGTCCAGGTGTCCAGGAAGCCCGGCTGGTAGGGGTGGTCCTGGAACGTGACCAGGTCCAGCCCGACCTGCTCGCAGAGCCGGGCCAGCGCCACCACCTGGTCGGGCTGCCCGGCGGCGGGGGTGATGAAGCCGCCGAAGGTCAGCTCGTGTCCGTGATCGGTCATCCGTCAAGCCCTCCCGTGATCTTGCCTGGCCCTGCCACCGTAGCGCCGCCGCCGGTCGCCCGGCCGGGTGAAGAGGGTCACAAGAAGTGGACGATCATCACAAATCGCTCCTAGCGTCGGTTTCGTTCGCAGACGCGGACACCGCAGGCCGGAAACGCCAAATCCCGCCGCCGGCCCCGGTAACCGAACCTCGTGCGGGAGCGGGGGAACCACACGTTCCACGGTGCATCGTCACCTCGGGGTGAAGCCGCCACCGGCGGCCGGGCTCCTCGGCCCGAACCCGACAGCTCACCTCGTCGGCGTGGAGGAATCCACATGGCAACTGAATACTCAGCCCGAAGCCGCCGTACCGCTCTCGGAGCGGTCCTGGCCGGCGCCGCCGTCGGCGCCGCGACCCTGTTCGGCCCGGCCGCTCCGGCCAGCGCGGGCGTCAACTGGGACGCGGTCGCGCGCTGCGAGTCCGGCGGCAACTGGAAGATCAACACCGGTAACGGCTACTACGGCGGGCTCCAGTTCTCCCGCACCACCTGGAACGGCTACGGCGGCCAGAAGTACGCCGCGCGCGCCGACCTGGCCAGCCGGTCCGAGCAGATCGCCGTCGCGGAGAAGGTGCTGCGCGGCCAGGGCATCGGCGCGTGGCCGGTCTGCGGCAAGAAGGGCGGCTCGGCCAGCACGGCGACCCGGTCCGAGCGGGCCACCACGAAGGCGGCACCGAGGAAGGCGGCGCCGAAGCGGGCCGCCGCGACGAAGGCCGCGCCGGAACGCGCCACGACGAAGGCGGCGCCGCGGCCGTCGTCCGGCGCCGGGACGTACGTCGTCCGGCGCGGGGACACGCTGTCGGAGATCGCCGTGGCGCAGCGCGTCGACGGCGGCTGGCGTGCCCTGCACGAGCGCAACCGCGCCGTGGTCGGCGACGACCCGGGCCTGATCTTCCCCGGTCAGCAGCTGCGCCTGCGCTGACCTCGTCCGAGCGCCCGGCCGGTTCGTCCCGGCCGGGCGCCCGGCCGTCCGCGACACGCCGCGTGGCCGGTGTCCGGCCTGCTCGCGGCGCCGGGACGCGACCCGGACCGGCCGGTGACGGCGATTCGTCGGAGC
Source organism: Micromonospora sp. Mcm103 (assembly GCF_024519755.1). NCBI lineage: Bacteria > Bacillati > Actinomycetota > Actinomycetes > Micromonosporales > Micromonosporaceae > Micromonospora > Micromonospora sp. Mcm103. The sequence goes on along the minus strand of NZ_JALJRJ010000001.1, from coordinate 82,146 downwards.
CGGTTGCTAGGGTCACGCATGCTCGGCTAAGACGTGAAGAAAGCGCGGATATGACCAACGACCCGTTCTCGGCGGCCGCGAGCATCGACGAGCTGCTGACCCGCACGCAGCAGGCGCTCACCGCGATGCGCTCCCGGGCCTCGGCACACGCCGACGGCGAGCCGGGCGACCTGCTGCTCGCCGAGGGCACTGCAGCCGGCGGCCGGGTCCGCGCGGTCGCCGTCCAGGGTGGCCGGCTCGATTCCGTGACGATCGACCCGGAGCTGGCCGGCGAGCCCCTCGACGTCCTCTGCGGACACCTCGTGACCGCCGCCAACGCCGCGCTGTCCGAGCTGGACGACCGGGTCAGCGCGTCGGCCCGGGCCGACGCCGACGCGCTCGCCGCCCGGCTCGGCAGCATGGGCGACCAGGCCGAGCTGTTCGGCCGCGCGATGCACGAGGCGGCCGCGCGGATCCACCGCGACCGCGGCGCTGGGTCCCGGGCCGGGCGCGCGGTCTGACCCGACCGCACACGCCCCGGCACGACGAGGCGCCGCACCCGCCCGGGGTGCCGACCACGCGCGACGCGGCACCGGCCTGACACGACGAGGCGGCCGGCCGCCGGGAGGACGACGACCGGCCGCGCTACGCCACGGTCAGCTCAGGGTGACCGCGGTGTCGTCGACGACGAAGGACGTCTGCAACGAGCTGTCCTCCACGCCGCTGAACGAGATGGTCGCCGTGGTGCCCGCCAGCGACGAGACGTCGAAGGACCGCTGCACGTAGCCGGTGGCCTTGTTCAGGTTCGAGTACGTGGCCAGCGTGGTGCTGCCCGCCTTGACGGTGAGCTTGTCGTACGCGGTGCTGGTGGTCGACTCCGCGCTGTCGATGTGCAGCCAGAAGCTCAACGTCGCCCGGCATCCGGCCGGGATCGTCACCGACTGGCTGAGCGTGTCGGTGTGCGACGAGCCGTACCCGTCCAGCCACGCCTTGTACGAGCCGCCGTGCGCGGCCTGGCCGCTGTCGGTGGTGATGACGCCGGACGAGGCGCTCCAGTTCACGTTGCCCGACTCGAAGCCCGGGTTGGCGAGCTTGTTGCCGGAGCAACCGCCCGACGGCGGGGTGGTCGTGGTGCTCGGGGTGGGCGTCGGGGTGCCGCCGGAGCAGGTCGGGTCACCGGACTGGGCCGGCACGCTCACCGCGTCCCAGGCCGCCTTGACCGTGTTGAACTCCGCGCAGCTGCCCGGGTAGAGGTTCTTCGCCGCCTGCAGCGTCCAGGTGCGGTACTTCAGGTACGACGAGGACGAGGTCTTCAGCAGCATGCCGTTGTACATGATCTTCATGGCCTTCTGGATGCCCAGGCCGGTCACGCTGCTGCCGTTGCAGGTCGAGCTGGACGGCTGCCCGTTGGTCGGGCTGCTGCCGTTGGCGAGCAGGTAGAACCAGTGGTTGCCCGGGCCGGCCGCGGCGTGCACCTCGGTCGACGGGATGCTGCTGGAGTAGCAGTTCGGGTCGCCGAGCGCCGACGGGTTGTACATGTTGCGGATCGGGCCGGAGCCGACCAGGTTGATCTTCTCGCCGACCAGGAAGTCCGGCGCGTCGTAGCTGGACGGCTCGTTGGCGAACCACTCGGTGGCCGCGCCGAACGTGTCAGCCACGAACTCCTGCGTGCCGCCGCCGGAGATGCCGCCCGGGGTGTTGTCGTCGATGCCGTGGCCGATCTCGTGCGCCACCACGTCCAGCGAGCCGATCCACTGGCCGGCGGTGTTCTTGCCGATCTGCACCTGGCTGCCGTCGTAGTAGGCGTTCTGGTCGTTGAGGCCCACCCGGATCGGCCAGTAGCCGCCGTTGCCGTTGGCGCCGTTGCGGCCCAGCCACTGGGCGAGCATCTTGTGCTCGGTCTGCGCGGAGAACAGCGCGTCCACGCAGCCGGTCTCCTTGTTCGTGGCGGTGCCGTTGCCCCACACGTCGTCGGAGCCGCTGAACGTGGTGTTGTTCGCCGCGTCCTGGCAGCTCAGGTTGGTGACGGTCGGGTCCTTCATGGTGTACGTGGAGCCCGACTGGGTGGTGTTGAGCGTGAGCGGGCTGGGCCCGTTCCAGGCGCCGGTGCCGGTGCCGCGGACGACGTGTTCCTGCTTGCGCAGGACCGCGCCGGTGCGGGCGTCGACGTCGACGGTGAGCCGGCTGGGCCCGTCCGCGCCGGTGCCGCGTACCGTGGTCTCCCAGGCCAGCGCCGGTGCGGCGCCGAGCGTGTAGACCACGAGCGTGGTGCCCTCGACCGCGTCGACGGTCTTGAGCTGGGCACGCGCCGTCTTCGCGGCGGCGGCCGGGGTCAGCGCGGGCGTGGTGGCGAGGGCGCCGATGGGCCGCTGCTGGGCGACCGAGGCGTACTTCAGGTTGCCGGCCGAGTCCGTGGCGAGCACGAAGTCGCCGCCGACCACCGGGAGGCCCTTGTAGGTGCGCTCGTAGGGCACGTACTGGGTGCCCTCGGAGGAGATGACCGGCTTCTGGACGAACGCGTCGTCGGAGCCGGCCTGCAGGTAGGCGGGGCGGTTCGCGACCAGGGCGCGGGCGGAGTCGGCGGCGGTCGCGCGGGCCTGCGCCGGGTTCGGGGCGGCGGGTCCGGGTGGCGCGGCCTGCACGGCGGCGGCGGTTCCTGCGGCGAGCAGGCCGGCCGCGGCCGCGCCGGTGAGCGCGGCGAGGCGAGGTGAGAGTTTCACGGGGGTTTGCTCCTGTTCTACAGGCGCGCCGCACGGAGCCCGGTGGGGACGGGCGGCGCGGTGGTGCGAGGCAGGGTGACGGCCGGTCACCGGAGCTGCCGGCGTGGCTCCGGGTCGACAGATCGACCGTCGCGATTCGCCGGGGGTCGGCGGCTCGCTGGTGCACAATCACACGCCGCGCGAGCCCGGAGCAATAAGTGACCTGGGCAACGACTGACAGTCGGGCGTGTCGCCGCACGCGTCGATTCAGGCAACCATGATCTTCAATAGGCCCTGATCAGGGCGAACATCGCCGACGGTGGATGGGCGCCGGTGCAAATTGCGGACGTTGCCGCTGTGTGCGAATGGCGCGCATAGACGCGAGGCCGCCGCCCCTGCGGCCGGGCGGCGGCCGAGCCGTCGCCCGGCCGCGTCAGCGCGGGCCGCGGGTCCGCGTCGGCGACACGGTGGGCAGCGGTGGCAGCGACGGCGTCAGCGTCGGCCGCGAGGTCGGCCGCCCGGTCGGCTCCGGGCTCGGGCTCGACGAGGACGGGCTGGGGCTCGGTGACTCCGACGGTGTCGGCGCGGCGGTGGTCGGCGGCGGTGGCGCGGACCGGGTCGGCTCCGGGGTCTCGCCGGGGAAAGCCGGCTGACCGAAGCGGTACTTCTCCGGGTCGAGCTTCATCGCCGCGGTGGCCCGGGTCATGAACTGCCGCCAGATCGGCGCGGCGCCGGTCGAGCCGTACACCTCGTAGCTGCCGCCCTTGGTCCGCAGCGGCTTGCCGTCGGTGGTGCCCAGCCAGACGGCCGATGCGAGCGCGCCGGTCCAGCCCACCATCCAGGTGTGCACGTTCTGCGTGGTGCTCTGCCCGGCCTGCCAGGTGCCGGTCTTGCCGGCGGAGTCCCAGCCGTTGCCCAGCTCGGCGGCCCGGACCCGGCGCAGCGTCCAGTCCAGCTGGTCGATCGCCTCCCGGTCCAGGCCCAGATCCGTCGTACGCAACTGCTCGGTCCACACGTCCTCGTCGTCCTTGCTCACCGACCGGACGAAGTGCGCGTCGGCACGCTTGCCGCCGGCGGCGAACGTCGCCATCCCGTTCGCGTGGTCCTGCACGGTGATGCCGTACTGCCCGATCCCGACCTCGGTGGAGAACCGCTTCGCCACCTCGTCGGCCGGGTCGCTGCGCAGGTCGACGCGCTGCGGCCGGGGATTGCCCCGCACCGTCTCCCACATCGACTCAACGCCGGCCTGCCGCGCCGTCTCGATCACCTTGGCGGTGCCCAGCTTCTCGGTCAGCTCGAAGTAGGTCACGTTCAGCGAGGCGACTGTCGCCTCCCACAGCGCGCAGTCCGGCTGGCAGGGCGCGTGCTCGGCGTTGCGGATCGGCCCCGCCGCGCTGCCCTTGGTGCGCCCCGAGGCGGGGAACTCCTTGGTGTCCGGCGAGTCGAACCGCTGCTTCACCGAGATCCCGTCGCGGACGGCCGCGGCCAGGTCGTACACCTTGAACGACGACCCCGGCGGATGCTGGCCGAACCCGCGGGTCTCGCCGTTCTCGTCGTAGTACCAGCCGGCGTAGTCCGCGCCCGAGCCCTTGTCGCCGCCGTAGTAGCCGAGCACCCGCCCGGTGCCCGGCTCCACCGCCACCAGCGCCGCCTGCCAGTTGCGCGGCTGGCCGCGTACCGCCTGCGGCGCGGTGTCGCGGCGGATGTCCGCCGCCGCCTCGGCCGCGTCCTGCACCCGCTTGTCGATGGTGGTGACGATCCGGTAGCCGCCGTCGCGGATCACCTCGTCGGGCTTACCGCGGAACGGCTCGGTCTCGCGCAGCTCGGCGAGCACGTGGTTGACCACCAGGCCGGTCGGCCGGTCCAGGTCGGACCGGCCCGCGTCCTTGTCGATCGGCCGGACCGTGTCCGGGTACGCGAGATCCGCCGCCTGCTGCGGCGTCAGGTAGCCGAGCTTGACCATGCCGTCGCGGATGTAGTTCCACCTGTCGATCGAGTTCTGCCGGGCCAGCGCGTTGCGGCGCGGGTCGTAGCCGGGCGAGCCCTCCGGGTCGGCCGGGTCCGCCTCCGGCTGCTTCACCATCGCGCAGAGCACCATCGCCTCGGCCGGCGTGAGCTGCCGCGCGGCCGGCGCGTCCCGGCGTACCGTCTTGCCGAAGTAGGTCTGCGCGGCCGCCTCGATGCCGTACGCGCCCCGCCCGAACGGCACGGTGTTCAGGTAGAAACCGAGGATCTCCTCCTTGGAGTACGCGTCGTCGAGCTTCCACGCGATCACCGCCTCGCGCAGCTTGCGGGAGTAGGTGACCCCGCGCAGGTCCGCGGCGATGCGCGCGTACTGCTGGGTGAGGGTGGACGCGCCCTGCCGCTGCCCGCCGCTGATGTTGGCCCAGGCCGCCCGCAGCACACCCTTGACGTCGATGCCCTGGTTCGTCCAGAACGTACGGTCCTCGGCCGCCACGATCGCCTGCTTCGCCGAGTCGTTCATCTCGTCGTACGGCACGATGGTGCGGTTCTGCGCGCCCAGCTTCGCCATCGGCGTGCGCCCGTCGGCGTAGTAGACGGTGGTGGACTCGGGCAGCTTCAGGTCGCTGGGCGTCGGCACGCTGTCGAAGTAGTAGCCGCCGGCGACCAGCCCGCAGCCGGCCAGCAGCGTGCAGACCGCGAGGACGACAAGCAGACGCCGCCGCTTGCGCCTCGGGCGCACCGGTGCCGCGCCGCCCGGTTCCGCTGTGGATCCGCTGTTCCGCACGCGTTACCTCCGACTGCTCGGCTGAGTCGTGCCCGGCTCGCAGGCTAACCGAGCAGCGCCGACGGCACCGGCCGAAGAACCCGGACGGTGTGGCGTGCTCCGGGCCGGGGCGCACGGGCGCCGCCCCGGCCCGGAGGGCTCACCCGGTCAGCGCGCCGCCCATCCGGCGGCGCGGCCGTCGCGATCCCGGCGGGCGGCCCGGCGGGTCCGCCACCTGTCGTTGCCGCCAGCGTGGAACGGCGCCGACCGCCACAACGACCGCACCGGCGTGCCGTCGGGGGCGGCGAACGTCTCCCGCTCGGCGTAGCCGTGCCGCCGCAGCAGCTCCTCCGCCTGCTCACCGGCGCACGGATGCGCGTACGTGGGCAGGCTCAACGTGTCCATCCGGCGCTGCGCCGCGGACAGCGCCTGCGTCGCGCCGCCCCGGGGCGCGACCACCAGCGCCAGATGGTTGTGCGGCTCGGCCGGACGGCGTGCCGCCAGCTCCACGCCGAGGCGGCGGAACCGGTCCTCGTCCGCCCCGGCGGCGCCGGCGAGCCGGTCGGCGTACCGGTGGGGGGCGGGGATGGGGCGGTAGCGGTGGAACCACACGGTGGCGGCGCTGCCGTCGGGCAGCAGGAACGCGTCGCCGAACAGCAACGCGTGTTCCGTCCAGATCCGCGCCACGGCGGCGAGGACCGGCAGGCGGCGGGACGTGTCGGGGACGAGCCAGGCGGCCAGCGCGGTGGGCGCGAGGGCCTCGGCGACGAGATCGGCGATGCGGCCGATGTCGCACCACCGGGCGCGGACGACGGGCAGGGCTGTGCTCATGAACGAACTCCTGTTGTCCAGGCGTGATCGGGTCGGTTGCGGGCGCCGGACGACGGCGCCGCCGCGGCATGCGGCAGACGGGCGGGACACGCCCGTGCTCCGGATCGGAGGTGGTGCCTGTGGAGTCCGCTCAGGCGGGTCTGGTGCCGGGGCGTGACGTACGCGACGGCGGCATCGGATCGGCCGTCGGTCGCGCGTACCGGTGGGCCAGGGTCGGCAGCCGCCAGCGGTTCGCGTCCGCGTCGGCCGCCTCGCTGTGCACCGTGCCGCCGCCGTGGCTGAGGCCGTGCGGCGGCAGCGGCACGGCGGGCGTGGTCGTCACGTGCACCGCGGGGCCGGCAGCCGCCGGTGCCCGGCTCTGTGCCGGGTCGGCCCACCGCGTGCCGACGACGGTCAGGGTGCGCGCCGCCGGGGCGGCGAGCACCGGGCCGCCGAGGTCGGGCGGTGTGTCGTGCGCACGCTCGGCAGCGGGCGCCGGCGTCGCGGCCGGGTCGGCCGGATGGACCGGCTCGGCCGGCGGGCCCGGCTCGACCGGCCCGGGCTCGCCGGGTACCGGCGGTGATCCGGGGTCCGGCGCGGCCGGCGGGTCGAGCAGATCGGTCACCGGGCTGAGCGGGTCGAGCACCGGTGCCAGCGGGTCGAGCACCGGTTCCAGGCCCCGCCAGACCGGGCCGAGGATCGGGCGCAGCGGCTCCACGACCGGCGACAGCAGGTCCGCCACCGGGTCGAGCACGCCTGCCTTCACCGGGTCGGTGACCGGGCTCAGGCCCTCGGCGACCGGCGCGAGCACGCGGTCACGTACCGGGTCGGTGACCGGGCGCAGGACGTCGGTGACGGGCGTGAGCACGTGGTCGTGTACCGGCGTCACCACCGCCTCGACCACCCGGCCGGTCACCGGCGTCGCGGGGGCCGGCTGCGCCTTCGGCCGGCCGGTGCCGGACGCGGGCGTGCCGGACGCGGGTGTGTCCGGCTTCGGCGCGGTCGCGTCGGGTGCGGGCACCTGCGCGGCGGAGTCGGAGGCAGGCGCGGATGCGGTTGGGCCGGATGCGTCGGGGCCGGGAGCAGGCGCGGGTGCGGCGGGCGTCGCCGGTTCCGCCGTGGCGTCGCCGGAACCGGCGGCGGGCGCCTCGCCGGGTCCGGACGCGGGCAGGCCGAGCACCGTCCCGAGCGTGTGGGTGAGCACCCCGACGGTGGCGGTGAGCGGGCCGGACGGACGTTCGGCGGCGTGGGCGGCCGAGCCGGAGGCGGCCTCGTGGGCGCCCCAGACCACTGCCACGCCGCCGAGCAGCAGACCGAGGCGCAGCGTGCAGCGCGCCACCCAGCCGGCCTGTCCCGACATTCCACACCTTTCGGACCCGTGCCCCCGGGGGCATCGACGTGCTGCACTGTACCGAACGTGGCGGCCCGGGCACAGTACGCCGTCGATCCGTGTCGGGCGTGCCGCAGGCGTGGGATCCGCGGCGTCCGGGTACCAGCCGGGCCATGGACACGCGCACGGCCGAACGCCCGGACACCACCCCCGCACCCGCCGCGCCCCCGGCCGGTGTGGTCGCTGTCGTCGCCCACCGGAAGAAGACGTTCGGGGGAGGGCTCGACGAGCTGCGCTCCCGGCTCGTCGCCGCCGGGGTCGGGCGACTGCTCTGGTACGAGGTGCCGAAGAGCCGGAAGGCGCCCAAGCGGGTCCGCGCGGCGCTGGACTCCGGTGCCGAGCTGGTGCTGGTGTGGGGCGGCGACGGCATGGTGCAGCGGTGCGCCGACGCGCTCGCGGGCAGCGGCGTGCCGATGGGCATCCTGCCCGCCGGCACGGCCAACCTGTTCGCGGTGAACCTGGGCATCCCGGTCGACCTGCCCGAGGCGGTACGCATCGCGCTGCACGGCCGCCGGCGCGAGCTGGACCTGGGCCGGATCAACGGCGAGCACTTCGCGGTGATGGCCGGCGCAGGGTTCGACGGCGACCTGATCCGGGACGCCGACCGGCAGCTCAAGGGCCGGTTCGGCCGGATCGCGTACGTCTGGACCGGGCTGCGGCACGTGCGCGGCGAGTGCGTACGGACCCGGATCCGGGTCGACGGCGCCGACTGGTTCGACGACGAGGCGAGTTGCGTGCTGTTCGGCAACGTCGGCACCATCACCGGCGGCATCCCGGCCTTCGACGACGCCCGCCCCGACGACGGGGCGCTGGAGGTCGGCGTGTCCACCGCCAGCGGCGCGGTGGACTGGGCGCGCACGCTGGGCCGGATGGCCGCCGGGCGCTCCGAGGAGTCGCCCTTCGTGCGGATCACCCGGGGTCGCAAGATCAAGGTGCGGTTCGACGCGCCGAAGACGTACGAGCTGGACGGCGGCGCCCGGGGCAAGGCGAAACGCCTCAAGGTGAAGGTGGTGCCGGGCGCGCTGACCGTGTGCTGCCCGGACCCGGCGGACTGACCGCGCCCGGGCCGGGGCAGGATGCCGGAATGCGCGACGACATCCGCGACTACCTGGCCGAAGTGGTCCGCCGTTCCCGGGACGTGCTCGGTGAGGACCTGGTCGGCGCGTACGCCGCCGGGTCGGTCGGGCTGGGCGCGTACCAGCCGGGACGCAGCGACGTGGACGTGGCGCTGGTGGCCGCCGGGCCGATGCCGGAGCCGGACAAGCGCCTGCTCGTGGACCGGCTGCGGCACGAGTCGCTGCCCTGCCCGGCACGTGGCCTGGAACTGGTCGTCTACCGCCGCGACGTGGCCGCCTCCGGCACCCTTGAGCCGGGTTTCGAGGTCGAGCTGAACACCGGCGCCACCATGCCGTTCCGCGCCACCTACGACCCGGCCGACCGGCCCGCCACCGACGGGCGGTTCTGGTACGCGCTGGACCGCAGCATCCTGCGCCAGTCCGGCCGGACGCTACTAGGCCCGCCCGCCGCCGACGTGTTCGCCGACCCGTCCCCGGAGGCGCTGCGGGCGCTGCTCGCGGACGCGCTGCGCTGGTGGCTGGCGCTGCCCACGCCACCCGGCGACGAACCGGCGCCCGGCGCGGAGGACGCGGTGCTCGGCGCCTGCCGCGCGCTGGTGCGCATCCGCGAGGGCGTCTGGCTGGGCAAGGTCGACGCCGGGCTGCGGGTGGCCGCCGACGACCCGGACGCCGCGCTGATCCGCGCCTCGATCGAGGCCCGCCGCGGCGGCACGCCGCCGTCCGGCCCGGCCGCCCGCGCGTTCCAGCGGCGGGTGCTGGACCGGATCACCGCGCGGTGAGCCCCGCCGCGCGTGACTACTGTGAGCCGGGGGAGGTGCGGTGATCATGACGGAGCTGAGCGCGTCCACGCGGGCCGGACTGGAATCGGTGGTGCCCGGTGGCGTGGCGACCCGGGCCGCGGAGCGGCTGCGGATGGCCCACGACGCCTCGCACTACCTGCTGCACCCCGGCGCGGTGATCACACCGGCCGACGCCGGCCAGGTCGCCGCGCTGCTGGCCTACGGTGCCCGCACCGGCACCCCGCTGACGTTCCGCTCCGGCGGCACCAGCCTCAGCGGCCAGGCGGTCACCGACCGGCTGCTCGTCGACGTGCGGCGGCACTTCCGCGACCTGACGGTCCTCGACGACGGGCGGCGGGTACGGGTGCAGCCCGGGGTGGTGCTGCGGCAGGTGAACGCGCGCCTGGCGCCGTACGGCCGCAAGCTCGGCCCCGACCCGGCCAGCGAGTCCGCGTGCACGGTCGGCGGCGTGGTCGCCAACAACTCCAGCGGCATGACCTGCGGCACCGAGTTCAACACGTACCGGACGCTGGAGTCGCTGGTCCTCGCGCTGCCCAGCGGCACCGTGCTGGACACCGGCGCGCCGGACGCCGACGCCCGGCTGCGCGCCGCCGAACCGGACCTGCACGCCGGGCTGCTGCGGCTGCGCGACCGGGTACGCGGCAACCCCGACTCGGTGCGCCGCATCCGCGCCCAGTACGCCATGAAGAACACCATGGGCTACGGCGTGAACGCGTTCCTCGACCACGACGACCCGGCCGACCTGCTCACCCGGCTCGTGGTGGGCAGCGAGGGCACGCTCGCGTTCGTCGCCTCGGCGACGTTCCGCACCGTACCCGTGCACCGGCACGCCGCGACCGGCCTGCTGGTCTTCGACTCCCTGGGCGCGGCGATGGCCGCCATGCCGGCGCTGGTGGCCGCCGGGCCGGCGGCGATCGAGCTGCTCGACGCCGCCGCCCTTCGGGTCGCCCAGCGCGACCCGAAGGCGGACGCCACGCTGCGCGGCCTGGCCGTGCGCGGGCACGCCGCGCTGCTCGCCGAGTGGCAGGAGTCCGACCCGGCGGCGCTCGCCGACCGGGTCGCCGACGCCGGACCGGTGCTGGCCGGCCTGCCGCTGAGCGCCCCGGCGCGGCTCAGCGGCGAGCCCGCCGCCCGCGCCGCGCTGTGGCACATCCGCAAGGGCCTGTACGCGGCGGTGGCCGGCGCCCGCCCGTCCGGCACCACGGCGCTGCTGGAGGACATCGCCGTCCCGGTCGAGGCGCTCGCCGGCACGTGCGCGTCGCTGGCCGAGCTGTTCGACCGGCACCGGTACGCCGACAGCGTCATCTTCGGCCACGCCAAGGACGGCAACCTGCACTTCATGCTCAACGAGCGGTTCGACGGCGGTGAGGCCCCGGCGCGCTACGCCGACTTCACCGAGGAGATGGTCGACCTGGTGCTCGGCCACGGCGGGACGCTCAAGGCCGAGCACGGCACCGGCCGGGTGATGGCCCCGTACGTGCGCCGCCAGTTCGGCGACGAGCTGTACGAGGTGATGCGCGAGCTGAAGAGGCTCTGCGACCCGGACGGTGTGCTGAACCCGGGCGTGCTGCTCAGCGACGACCCGGAGATCCACATGCGGCACCTCAAGACCGTGCCGACGGTGGAGGAGGAGGTGGACCGCTGCGTCGAGTGTGGCTACTGCGAGCCGGTCTGCCCCAGCCGCGACCTCACCACCACGCCCCGGCAGCGCATCGTGCTGCGCCGGGAGATCGCCGCCGCGCAGGCCGCCGGCGACACCGCGCTGGCCCGGGAGCTGACCGACGACTACGACTACGACGCGGTGCAGACCTGCGCCGTCGACGGCATGTGCGCCACCGCATGCCCGGTGCTGATCAACACCGGTGACCTGGTCAAGCGGCTGCGCGCGCAGGAGCACGGCCGGACGGCGGGGACCGCCTGGCGCGGGGCGGCCCGCCGCTGGGGTGCCACCACCCGGGGCATGGCCCGGGGACTCGACCTGGCCGGGGCGCTGCCGCCCGCGCTGCCCGAGGCCGCCACCCGGGCCGCCCGCGCGGTGCTCGGCGCGGACCGGGTGCCGCGCTGGCAGCGGGACCTGCCGCGCGGCGGCACCCCGCGCCGCCCGCACCCGGCCGACGACCCGGACGCGGTGTTCGTGCCGTCCTGCCTGGGCACGCTGTTCGCCCCGGCGCAGGGCGGCACCGGCGTCGCCGCCGCGCTGCTCACGCTCGCCGAGCGGGCCGGCGTACGCCTGCTCGTGCCGGACGGCGTCGGCGACCTGTGCTGCGGCACCCCCTGGTCCTCCAAGGGCCTCACCGACGGCTACCGGGCGGTGCGCGACCGCGTGCCGCCGGTGCTGCGCGCCGCGAGCCGCGACGGCGCGCTGCCGGTGGTCAGCGACGCCGCGTCCTGCACCGAGGGTTTCGAACGGCTGCTCGACGGCGCCGGGGACCTGCGGGTCGTCGACGCGGTCGCGTACACCGCCGGCACGCTGCTGCCCCGGCTGACGGTGCGCCGGCGGATCGGTTCGCTCGCGCTGCACCCGACCTGCTCGTCGGTCCGGCTCGGCCTGGACGACGCGCTGCTCACCGTGGCCCGCGCGGTCGCCGACGAGGTGGTGGTCCCGGAGGGCTGGCAGTGCTGCGGCTTCGCCGGCGACCGGGGACTGCTGCATCCGGAACTGACCGCGTCGGCCACCCGGGCCGAGGCCGCCGCCGTCGCGGCACGCCCCTTCGACGGGTACGCCTCGGTGAACCGCACCTGCGAGATCGGGCTGGCGCGGGCCACCGGGCAGCCGTACCGGCACCTGCTGGAGCTGCTGGCCGAGGCCACCTCCCCGTAGCGACGCCGGCGGAGGGCCGGGTTGCTCGTGTGATCAACACCAGCTCGGGGTGGTGGCGGGGTCGGGGCGGGTTGGATGGCACCACTTCCCCGTACTGGTGTTGACCTTGGACAGGCTGGGTGGCGCCGTGATCTGGGCGGGCGTACCGGGGTCTCGATTGCGGGCGGGGCGGGGGCGGCAGGGCTTACGGTGCGAGTGGGGGAGTCCACGGGAGGGGTGACGCGGTGGCGGCCGGGATGTTGTCGGGGCGGGTCGCTGTGGTCACCGGCGCGGCGCGGGGGATCGGCCGGGCCGCTGCGGTCGCGCTGGCCGAGGCGGGCGCGGACGTGGCCGGGACGGACATCGCGGGGCCGGTCAGCCCGATCCTGGATCTGCCGCCCGCCGGCCCGGAGGACCTGGCCGAGACCGGCCGGCGGGTGACGGCGGCCGGCGCCCGCTGGTCCGCGCACGTGGCCGACCAGCGCGACATCGGCGCGGTACGCGCTGTGGCCGAGGCGGTGGAACCGAACACGGCGGCGTGGACGTGCTGTTCGCCAACGCCGGCATCCAGGCGTTCGCGCCGTTGCTGGAGATGACCGACCGGCATTGGCACGACCAGATCGACGTCAACCTCACGGGCGCGGCGAACGTGCTGCGGGTCTTCGCGCCGCTGCTGGTACGCCGCGGCGGCGGCCGGATCGTGGTCACGTCGTCCACCCAGGGGCAGCACGGCACCACGAACGGGTCCGCGTACTCGGCGTCGAAGTGGGGGCTGATCGGGCTGGTCGACACCGCGCTGGCCCGGCATCGGGACCGCTACGTGCAGGCGCTGGTCGAGGCGGGGAAGCCGGCCTCCGGTGACCTCGCCGAGGTGGAGCACGCCGCGATTCAGGCGCTGCGGTCGAAGACGCCGCTGGGCGTGCCGTGGGTGGAACCGGAGGACGCCGCGCCACTCGTCGTGTTCCTCGCCTCCGACGCCGCGCGGATGGTCAGCGGCACGTCGTTCGCCGCGACGGCGGGCGACAGCGCCCACGTGACCGCCTGACCTCGCCGGGCTGCCGCCGCCGGCGCCCCGGCCACGAGGGCCGGGGCGCCGGGACCGTGGGTCAGGAGCCGTACGGCAGCGTGACCGTCGAGGCGTTGCCGACGCCGAGGATCGTGGGTGCGCCACCGATGGCGTTCCACACCTCGACGCGTACCGTGCCGCCGGACAGGTTGCCCAGCGTGCCGGTGGACGAGAGCAGGCCCTGGGCCTGCCGGTACCGCTCCGCACCCGGGATCGGATCGGTGGCGAAGTACCTGTAGGTCTCCACCCGCTCGACGCTGCCGTCGCCGGTCAGGTCGTAGGAGACCCGGATCTGGACGCCGTTGCCGACCGCGGTAGCCGCGTCGACGGCCAGGTCGAACGTGGTCGCCCCGCCGGTGTACGTGCCGGTCAGCCCGGTGGCGGTGAACACCTGCGGGTTGGTCGGCGTGCCGTCGGAGTTGCCGGTCGCCGCCGCCACGTTCACCGTGCCGGCGGTGCCTGCGGTGCCGTCCAGCCCGCCGCCGGACCGCAGGTACCGGACCGGCGTCAGCGGGCCGGCCGTACTCGTCGGGCTGGGGCTCGCGGAGGTCGGCGTGGGACTCGCGGTGGTCGGCGTCGGGGTCGGGGTGGGCGTCGTGGTCGGCGGGGGACCGGTCGGCACGGTGCCGCCGCCGGTGGCGTTGCCACCGCTCCACGTGTACGCCCCGGACGTCGCGGTCTTCCCGGCCGGCACGGCGAGCGTGACACCGGTGGAGAACGTGACGGTCAGCGGCCGGGCGGTGATGTTCGACGCCACGTAGGTGCGGACGCCGTTCTTGACGAACACCTTCGCCAGCGGGTGGTTCGCGGTCACAGTGGTGTCCACGGTGCCGAGCGCGGCCAGGTTGCGGATCCAGTGGAACGTGTGCGCCTTGCTCTCGCCCTCCTCGCTGGTGAACCCGCTGTTGGCGCGGAAGTTGCGCAGCGCCTGCTCGCCGTCGCCGAGGGCCAGGAACTCCCAGACGATGTCCTGCCACACGGTCGGCGGGCCGCCCTTGTTGGTGACCAGCTCGGCGTAGTTGGCCTTGACGTACTCCGGGAAGTCGCCCAGGTAGAGGTGACCGCCGGTGATCGGCAGCATGTTGATGCCCTGGATCATCTCCGGCGCGGCGGAGAACCAGGTCGAGTACGCCCCGCCGTCGCCCCACACCATGCCGACCGTCTTGTGCCCGAACGCGGCCGGGAAGTTCTGGTCGTACACGTCGAACCAGTACTCGGAGATCGCCGCGGACTGGGTGGTCCACAGGTAGACACCGGCGTCGCGGACGGCCGTGTCGCCGGTGGCCTGGCCCCACTGGATCAGCGCGTTGGCGAAGTTCATCCCCTCCGACGAGGACTCCTGGTTGTTGCCGGCGAAGAACGGCGCCAGCCCGGAGGCCCAGTCGTGCCCGGCGTAGATGTCGAAGTCCCGCAGGTAGGGGAAGCGGCTGTCGGCGCGGTCGTAGTTGTTGGCGTCGCGGATCAGCAGGTCGACCATGCCGCCGTAGCGGCTGTCGTCGGCCCAGCCCGGGTCGAACTTGGCCAGCGTGGCCGCTGCGGCGATGAAGTAGCCGTAGTGGAAGTGGTGGTCGTTGAGGTCCTCGTCGGAGCCGTACGAGGCCGGGTAGCCGATCAGCGTGCCCCAGTTGCGGTCGTAGTAGAACAGCTGGCCGGTCTCGCCGGAGCCGGCGGTGAGCCAGTTGGTCAGCCGGTTCCGCATCGCGGTCAGCGCCGCGTCGCGGACCGAGGTCTGCCCGAGCTGGTCGGCGATCTCGGCGATCCGGGCGGCCCGGCCGAGCCCCTTGCCGGCCCAGTAGGTGTCAGTGCCGCTGACGCCCTCCGGGTTGCCCTGCTCGGCGTTGAGGTAGCCGGTGACTGTGGAGAGGTCCGCGCCGCTGGAGTCGCCCACGGCGGGCACCTCGGGCAGCACGCCGGTGAAGCGCATCGAGGTGGTGAACGACGGCACGCCGGTGAGCACCCGCATGGCGCCGCGCGCCGAGACGTACGTCGGGGTGATCGGGGTGGCGCCGGTGAGGCTGCGCCACTGGTGCGGGTAGAGCGCCACCACGGTCTTCGTCTCGCTGCCCTCGCGGGGCGTGGTGGTGAACGCGTACGTGGTGCGCACGGTGCCGGCGGACGGGTCGTAGGCGTAGCTCATCCGGGTGCCGGTGACGTGGGCGTGTGCGTACCGGGCGTACGTGTCGGCCAGCGCCGCCCGGTCGCCGCCGCCGGGCAGCACCGCGACCGAGAAGTACCCCTTGCCGGCCAGCGTCGAGCTGATGCCGGCGCCGTTGACGGTCCAGGTCGCCCCGGCCGGGGCGTACGCGACGTAGTCGTGGCCGTTGACCGTGAAGCCGATGGTGGCGCCGGAGTTGCGCCACACGGTGGGCGTCGCGGTGGCGGTGAGCTGCGCGGTGCCGCCGCTGACCGTGTAGTAGCTGAACGGCAGCCCGTGGCCGATGCTGGCGCGCATGGTGCGGCTGCCGTCGCTCCAGTCGGCGGTGACCGTCCAGTCGCTCCAGCCGGCGGCCTTCACCACGGGTGCGGACAGCCCGGGCATCCCGACGCGGACGTCCTCGCCGTACGGGTAGTGGAACTCGCCGACGCCGGTCGCGGTGCCGCTGATCGCCGGCGTGGTGGTGTACGACAGGCCGAGCCCGTTGTTCTCGGCCTTGAAGGCCAGCGGGTGCGCGTGCAGGATCTCGCTGCCGGTGCAGTTGTTGCGCTTCCAGATCAGCGACGACCACCAGTCGTTCGTGGGGATCGCGCCGGACGGCGCGTCGGCGGTGACGAACGTCCTCGGGTCGGTGCTGATCGCGCCGCAGCCCTTCGGCAGCAGGGTGCCGGGCGGCCGGGTCTCGGTGTAACTGCCCGCGCCGACGGCGCCGGCGGTGGCGGTGCCGCCACCGCCGACCACGACGCCGAGCAGGCCGGCGGCGAGCACCGACGCGGCGACGAGGGCGGTCGCCCGCAGGCCGCGCCGGCGGGCGGGGGACGGGACGGGCGGGGCCGGGGGTACGGGGTCGGGGGAGAAGTCCCGCAGGAGGGTCATGGAGGTCCCCTTCACGAGGAGAAGGCGGGGTACGGAGTGGTGGTCCGGCAGTCGTGAGAGCGCTCTCTTGAGAAGGGACAGTAAGGTTCGGGTTACGGATCCGTCAATGTCTTGTTACCAAAGAGAGCGCTCTCCCGGACGCGCGGAACGTCCACCGATCACCTCGCGAAGCGCGCTGACCAGCGTCGACGGCGCGCACGAGCGCCGCCCCCGGCCGAGGCGGCCGGAGGCGGCGCGAGGACGCGTGCGCCTACGCTGAGTCAGGCGGCGGTGGCGGCGAGGCTCCGCGCGTCGGTGCGTACCGCGGCCGTGCCCGGCTCACCGACGGCACCGGCCCGGCCGGCGCCCGGCTGCCCCGCGCCCGGCTGCCCGGCGCTCGGCCGCGAGGCGGACTGCGGCGAGCCGGCGGACTGCCGGGGCGCGGCGGGCTGCCGCGGCGTCCGGGCAACGCTCAGCCCCGCCTGCGCGTTGTTCCAGGCCGCGCACGGCCACGCGGCCCCGGCGCAGCTCGGGCTGGCGCAGACGCGCTCGTCGTCCGGCTGGTGCGCGTCGGCCACCGCGGCGGCCAGGTCCCACAGCAGCGGATCGGTCACCTCCGCGGGGCGGTCGGCGACGCGGTCTGTGCTGGCTTCGGACATGATTCGGTCCCCCTGTCGTGAACGGCCCCCACCTGTTTCCGGAAACCGCCCGGGCCAAACCTGCGCCCGCCCGGGCGCGGACATAGGCTGACCGGCGTGGCGAGGTACTACGACCTGCATCCGGACAACCCCCAGCCCCGCGTGATCCGGCAGGTGGTGGACCTGCTGCGCGCCGACGGGGTGATCGCCTACCCGACCGACTCCTGCTACGCGCTCGGCTGCCGGATCGGCAACCGCGACGGCGTGGAGCGGATCCGGGAGATCCGGCGGCTCGACGACCGCCACCCGTTCACGCTGATGTGCGCCGACTTCGCCCAGCTCGGCCAGTTCGTCAAGCTCAGCAACGCGGTCTTCCGGCAGGTGAAGTCCGTCATCCCGGGCAGCTACACGTTCCTGCTCCCGGCCACCGCCGAGGTGCCGCGCCGGTTGCAGGACCCGCGGCGGCGGGTGGTCGGCGCGCGCGTACCCCGGCACACGGTGACCCAGGCGCTGCTCGCCGAACTCGGCGAGCCGCTGCTGACCAGCACGCTGCTGCTGCCCGGCGAGGACGAGCCGATGACCCAGGGCTGGGAGATCAAGGAGCGGCTCGACCACCTCGTCGACGCGGTGGTCGACGCCGGGGACTGCGGGCTGGAGCCGACCACAGTGGTCGACCTGTCCGGCCCGGAGCCGGAGATCCTGCGTCGCGGCGCCGGAGATCCGTCCCGCTTCGAGTAGCGATCACCGATTCCGTCCCGCCCGGCCGCCGCCGTAGGGCACCGTGATTCCCGGCGGACGGTGACGGGGGTACGGCGTGGAAGCACTCGTGCTGATCACGGTGCTGGGTGCCACCGTGCTCGTCGGCACCACGATCGGCGGTCGCTACAGCGTCGCGCCGCCGGTCCTGCTGATCGCCATGGGCGCGCTGATCGGCCTGCTGCCGCCGTTCGACAACCTGATCCTCGAACCCGAGGTCGTGCTGGTGCTGTTCCTCCCGGCGATCCTCTACCGGGAGAGCCTGGTCATCAGCCTCCGCGAGATCCGGGCCAACCTCACGGTGATCGTCGGGCTCGCCGTCGTGCTGGTGATCGTCACGATGGCCGCCGTCGCGTTCACCGCGCAGGCCCTCGGCGTGCAGCCGGCCGCCGCGTGGGTGCTCGGCGCGGTCCTGGCGCCGACCGACGCGGCAGCCGTGGCCGGCCTGGCCAAGCGGATGCCGCGCGGCATCCTCACCACGCTGCGCGCGGAGAGCCTGGTCAACGACGGTACGGCGCTCGTGCTGTTCGCCGTGGCCGCCGGCGTGGTCGCGGGCGGGACGGTGCCCGGAGCGCTGACGCTCACCGGCGAGTTCGTCGGCAAGTCGGCCGGTGGGGTGGCCGCCGGCCTGCTCGTCGGCGCAGTCGTGGTGCTGATCCGCAAACACGTCGACGATCCGATGCGCGAGGGCGGGCTGAGCATCCTCACCCCGTTCGTCGCGTTCCTGCTCGCCGACGCGGTGCACGCCAGCGGCGTGCTCGCGGTGGTGGTGGCCGGGCTGCTGCTGTCGTACGCCGCGCCCCGGGTGATCCGGGCCCGTTCCCGGGTCACCGCGTTCGCGTTCTGGGACCTCTCCACGTTCATGGTCAACGGTGGCCTGTTCGTGCTGCTCGGCACGCAGGTGCCGCGTTCGCTGCGCAGCATCACCAGCCACTCGCCGGCCGCGTCGCTCGGCATCGCGGCGCTCGTCGCCCTGGTCGTGGTGGTGATCCGGCTGGTCTGGGTGCACCTGTCGGTGTCGGCGCTGCAACGGGTGGACCGGCGGGAGTCGAGCCGCGCGCGGCACTTCGACGGCCGGATGCGTACCGCGGTGGGCTGGGCCGGGTTCCGCGGCGCCGTCTCGCTCGCCGCCGCGCTCGCCGTGCCGGTCACCATGCACGACGGCAGCACCGTGCGCGAACGCGACCTGATCATCTTCGTGACCGTGGTGGTGATCGTGCTGATCATGCTGGTGCAGGGCACCACCCTGCCCGCTGTCGTGAGCTGGGCCGGCCTGAACGGCGATCGGGAACGCGACGACGAGGTGCGCTGGGCCCGGATCCGGGCCACCGAGGCCGCCCTGGAGGCGCTGCCCCGGGCCGCCGACGACGTGGGCGCCACGCAGGACACGGTGGACCGGCTGCGCGCCGACTACGAGGAGCACCTGGCCGACGCCCGCGACCCGGGCGGTGAGGACGCGGAGGCGGAGCGGGAGATGGCCCGGCGGCTGCGGCTGCGGGTGCTCGACCACAAGCGGCAGGAGATCACCCGGCTGCGCAACACCAGGCAGATCGACGACGCGGTGCTGCGGCAGCTCCAGGCGGCCATCGACATCGAGGAGATCCGGCTGCTCGGGCCGGAGATGGAGGAGTGAACCGGGCCGGCCGCCACCCGCCCGGGTGGCGGCCGGCGTGGCTCAGCGCGCGTCGACAGCGACGACCGTGTACGGGGTGGTCGGCGTCGGCGGGGTGGTGAACCGGCCGTTCGGCAGGTAGAGCCGGCCGAGCGCGGCGGCCACCGTGGTCGGCACGTCGAAGCCCGGGTCGGTGATGACGCCGCGCGCGACGCCGGCCGTGCCGGAGCGGTTCAGGTCGACCACGGCGACCTGGTTGAGGAAATTCTGCACCACGTACAGCGTGCGGCCGAGCAGCAGCAGGCCGTCACCGTTGACGAACGTGGTGCCCGGCACGTCGACGGCGGTGGTGACGCCGGTGGCCGGGTCCACCCGGAACAGCGTGCCGGTGTTCGACTGCACGACGATCAGCGCCCGCCCGTCCGGGGTGGGCACGATGCCGTTGAGGTTGACGCCGGTGCCGCTCTGCTGGAAGTCGCCGGTCAGCGGGAGCGTGGTGAAGCCGCCGGCGGGCGGCAGCGTGCCGCCGCGTCCCAGCGGCAGGCGGTAGAGCACCGGCCGGTTCGAGTCGGTGAACCAGGCGGCGTCGCGGGTGAGCGTCACGTCGTTGACGAACGTCGGCGTCTCGGCGAACTGGTAGCTCGCGAGTACGGCGCCGGTGCGGGTGTCGATCACCCGGGCGTCACCGGCGGTGCCGCCGGCGACGAAGAGCCGGCCGCGCGGGTCGACCTTCAGGCCGAGCGACGGGGTGCCGGTGGCGGGGCTGACCTGCCGGCCCGCGCCGGTGATCAGGTCGGCGCGGTAGATCTCGCCGGTGGCCCGCGAGCCGAACCAGGCGTACCGGCCGGCGGCGGCGACGCCCTCCGGCTGGAAGCCGTCCGGCAGCGCGATGACCGTGGGACGGCGGTCGTGGGCAGCGGCGGCGGGGGCCGGCGCGACGGTGGTGACGAGGGTGGCGGCCAGGGCGACGCCGAGGGTGGTCCTGATGCGTCGGTTCACTGTGGTCCTTCCGGGCGAAACGGTGGAACAGGACCTACCCCACTGTACGGTCGGCGCGCGGCGGCCGCCGGGGGCGCGACCCGGCACGGTGGCACCGTGCCGGGTCGCGCCGACGGTCAGCCGGCCGCGCAGGCCGGCGTGCCGGAGGGCGCCGTGCCGGTGCCCTGGAACCCGAACTCGGTGGTGCCACCGGCACCGACCTGGCGGTTGTAGTCCACGTTGCGGAAGGTCACCGCACCGGTGGTGCCGCTGGCCTGGGCGCTCCAGGTGTTCGTGACGGCCGAGCCCGAGGGCACGGTGAGCGACACGGTCCACCCGTTGAGCCCGCTGGAACCCGCGGTGATCCGCACGTTGGTGACGAAGCCGCCCGGCCACTGGTTGGTGGTGATCGTGGCGGTGCAGGCGCCGGTCGGCGGGGGAGTCGTCGGCGGCTCGCTGGTCGGCGGCGTGCTGGTCGGCGGCGTCGAGGTGGGCGGGGTGCTGGTCGGCGGCGCGGTCGTGGGCGGCGGGGTGCCGCCCTCGTTCAGCGCGTTCAGCACTGCGGTGTACGCCTGCTTCTTGTTGCCGCTGCCGTCGAACAGCAGGGGGGTGCCGCTGGCCCGCCACGAGTCGGTGTCCCGGATGCCCCAGACCGTGATGCCGTTGCAGCGCGGCACGGCCAGGCAGTCCCGGGTCACGTTGCCGTACGAGGTGGCCTGGCTGCTGCCCGAGCCCTCGATGTCCAGCTCGGTGATCTGCACGTCGACGCCGAGCGCGGCGAAGTTCTGCAGCGTGGTGCGGTAGTTGCTCGGGTACGGCGACCCGCTGTTGAAGTGCGATTGGAGGCCGACGCAGTCGATCGGCACGCCCCGGGACTTGAAGTCCCGCACCATGTTGTAGACGCCCTGGGTCTTGGCCCAGCTCCAGTTGTCGATGTTGTAGTCGTTGTAGCAGAGCTTGGCGCCCGGGTCGGCGGCGCGGGCGGCACGGAACGCGGCCTCGATCCAGTCGTTGCCGGTCTGCTGGAGGTTCGAGTTGCGCCGGGCGCCGCTGTTGCCGTCGTCGAACGCCTCGTTCACCACGTCCCAGGAGTGGATCTTGCCCCGGTAGTGGGTGGCGACCTGGGTGACGTGATTGATCATCGCGTCGCGCAGCGCGCTGCCGGACAGGCTTCCCGTCCACCCGGGCTGCTGCTGGTGCCAGAGCAGCGCGTGGCCGCGTACCCGCATGCCGTTGGCCTGAGCGTGCGCGACGAGCCGGTCGCCGGCGCTGAAGTTGAACTGGTTCCGGGACGGCTCGGTGGCGTCCCACTTCATCTCGTTCTCGGCGGTGACCATGTTGAACTCGCGGTTGAGGATGCCGACGTACGTGCTGTCGGACAACTTGTTCACCGCCACCGCCGTGCCGAAGTACCGGCCCTGCTCCGCCGCCGACGCGCCGAGCGTCGTGCCGGCGCTGGCGCTGGTCGCCACCGCTATCGTGGCGGCGACCACCGCGGCCCCCGCCACCATCGCGACCACTGCGGTCCGCGGGCGTGACCGGGCTGCCGCGCTCCCGCTGCCGCGGGCGAGCACCTTGTCCATCTGAACGCCTCTCTAGCCTGTCAATGGGATCGGCTCGCCTCGGCCACCGCCCGCCACGATGTCGGCTCCGCGCGGCCGCCCGGTGGCCGCGTCCGGTGGGGGAGGGACTCCCCGGCACATCGTGAGTGGATCGAAGCGAATCTCTGCCCGGAGCCTACCGGAAGCGTTCCGAAAACTTAATCACTTCGATGTGTCGACATCGGGGCACGCGGAACCAGGTGAACGGGCGGAATCCGCGGGCGGGCGCGGCCTACGGGCGTGCGCGTGCCGCCCGCCGCGGCTCCGGAAGTTTCGGGAACCGCCGGTTCTGCCGGTTGAGTGGATCGCGCCACCGGGCCGATGCTTGGCGAATCGACCGTAGACGATGGTGGAGGTTCTGGAGTATGCGCCGACCCGCGCTCGTCGTACTCGTCCTCGCCGCCCTGCTCGCCGGCACCCCGGCGGTCGCCCGGGCCGTCGCCGCCGCACCGCCGCCCGAACCCGCCGCCCTGGCCGGGCTCCGCACGCCCGGCACCGCCTGGGGGCACGACCCGGCCACCGGCCGGCTCACGGTCACCGCCGACGACACGGTACGCGGCAGCGAGCTGGCGGCGGTACGCCGGACCGCCGACCGGGCCGGCGCGGTGCTGCGCCACGAACCCGGGCGGCTGCGCACGCTCATCGCCGGCGGCCAGGCGATCTACGGCGGCGGCGGGCGCTGCTCGCTGGGCGCGAACGTACGCCGCGGCACCACCTGGTACTTCGTGACCGCCGGGCACTGCACCCGCCTGGCCGCCACCTGGTACGCCGACAGCGCCGGCACCACGGTGCTGGGCAGCCGGACCGGCAGCAGCTTCCCCGGCGACGACTACGGCGTGGTGCGCTACACCGGCACCGTCGCCCACCCGAGCGCGGTGTACACCTACCCGGGGCAGATCACCGTCACCGCCGCCGGCAGCGCGTACGTCGGGCAGGCGGTCTGCCGCAGCGGCGCCACCACGGGCGTGCGGTGCGGCACCGTGACCGGGCTGAACGCCACAGTCAACTACGCCGAGGGCAGCGTCACCGGGCTCATCCGCACGAACATCTGCGCCGAGCCGGGCGACAGCGGCGGCCCGCTCTACGTGGCGGCGACCGGCACCGTCATCGGCGTCCTGTCCGGTGGCAGCGGCAACTGCACGAGCGGCGGCACCAGCTACTACCAGCCGATCCTGGAGATCCTCGCCGCGTACGGCCTGACCGTCCCCTGACCGGCCGCGCGGGCGGCACGACGGGCCGCCCGCTCCGGACCGGTCACCCGGTCAGGCGTCGCCCGGCACCGCCATCTCGCCCAGGCGCGACCAGTCCTGCTGCGGCACCGTCGTGTTGACGATCCGGGGCGTCTCGGCCAGGTGCGGCGGCAGCGTGCGCTGGGCGGTCCGGAAGTGCTCCGACTGCACGTGCGCCGCGCCCGCCTCGTCGTCCCGGAACGCCTCGACCAGCACGTACTCGGTCGGGTCGTCCAGGCTGCGGGACCAGTCGAACCACAGGCAGCCGGGCTCGGCCCGGGTCGCGGCGGTGAAGTCGGCGGCGATCTGCGGCCAGCGGTCGGCGTCTTCCGGGCGGACCCGGAACTTGGCGGTAATGAAGATCATGGGATCAGGCTACCCAGGGCCGGCGGCCGCCCGCGCGGCATCAGCTCTTGGCCGCCGGGCCGAGCAGCTCGGCCGCCCGCCGGTCGGCGAACGCGGTGACCGCCTGCTGCCCGGCGCCGAACACGATCGCCAGGCCCAGCAGCGCGGCGGTACTGCTCACACTGGTCTCCACCAGGCCGCCGATGACCAGCATGATGCCGACCACCGCGACCAGCGGGCCGACGGCGAGCTTCAGCAGCCCCTGCTGGAACGGCAGCTTGTAGGGCAGCCCGCCGGACCGGGAGGTGATCATCGACGGCAGCGCGCTGAGGAACGCCCCGAGGGCCCCGGCGATCAGCACGAAGAACAGCAGCCGCCAGGCCGGTACGCCACCGGCGTCGGTCGGCGCCTCCAGCAGCCGGACGTCGTGGCTGAGCCACTGCACCAGCACCACGAGGACCTCCGCCAGCAGCGCGAACACCGACAGCCCCAGCATCCGGTTGCGCAGCCGGCGGGCCGACTCGTGGAACTCGTCGGACGCGGAGTGGTAGCGCAGCAGCAACGCCTGCACCCGGGCGCGCAGCAGCGCCTCGGACGGGGCGCCGGCCGACGGGTCGAGGTCGGTGAGCACCTTGTCGTCGGCGGGCAGCACCTGCGCCGCCGCGCTGCGGTACGCGGGCAGCAGCCCGGTCAGCTCGTCCGCGGAGCGCAGCGCCACCATGGCCCGCTCCACCGAGTGGATCGTCTGCCACGCGTACTCCAGGTTGCCGCCGCGCAACCACTCGACCACGCCGCTGCGTCCGAGCACCACCTCCACCCGGGACAGCTGCGCGCGCAGTGCCTCGGCCCGCTCGGGGTCGCGCGGGGACAGCACCGCGAGCTGCTGGTACAGGTCGTCGAGCTTGGTCCGTACGCGGACCTGCCACACCGCGCCGGGAACCGGCGTGGTGGGCCGGGACGGCCCGCCCTCCGGCGCGTTCCGGGGCTCGGGTATGGCCTCCGGCTGGGTCTCCTGCTCGATCATCGTGCCCACCTCTTTCCCCCACGCCGCGCGGACCTGCTACCCAGTATTCGCAGGTCAGGGCCATAATGGCTAGAGCACACCGGACAGTCGGCCCGGCTCGCGGCGGCGCGGGATCCGGCCCGACGGACGAGGCCGCAGCCGTCGGACGTCGGTAGCCTGAGCCGGTGACCGTCTACGCCCTCGCACAGCTCACCATCCACGACCGGGCGCGCTACGACAGGTATGCCGCCGCCTTCCCGCCGGTGCTGGCCCGCTACGGCGGGAAGCTGCTCGCCGCCGACACCGCCCCCCGCGTGGTCGAGGGGGAGTGGCCGCACCAGAAGGCGGTGCTGTTGTCGTTCGACAGCCGCGAGGACTTCGAGCGCTGGTCCACCTCACCGGAGTACCGGGAGATCTCCCGCGACCGGGAGGCGGCCACCGAGGGCGTGGTGCTGCTGCTCGACGGGATCGGGCACGCCTGGCCGGCCTGACCGGCGGGCCCGCTCAGAGGCGGTGCCGCACCCACACGTTCGGTTCGACGTAGGCGGCGTGGTCGTGGCCGGCGTCGACGAGCACCGGCGTCAGCGCGCCGGGCACGCGTACCGGGCCGGAGGTGTCGAACGGCAGCCCGGTCCAGCGCCGCCAGTCGGCGAGCGTGCCGGTCACCGTCATCGACCGGGGCGCGACCCGCTCGATCACCCCGCCCGCGCGGACGTGCACCCGCAGCCACGGGTCGGCCGGCAGTCCGTCGGGGCGGCGCCGGGCCGCGTACTCGGCCATCGGCACGTCCGGGACGGCGGCCTTGCCGCTCGGTCGCACCGGCGCCACCAGCGTGTCGAAGCCCGCGCGGGCCACCGCCGCACGCATGGCCGCGAGCATCAGCCCGGACACCCCGCCGCCGCGCCGGTCCGGGCGCACGCAGATCTCCAGCGCGGACACCAGGTTGGGGGCAGACCCGGTGAGCCGGCCGAGCGTGGCCCGCTGGATCACCCGGTCCCAGCCGCCGTCGGGCAGCTCGTCCTCGGTCCAGCGCAGCGGCACCGCGTAACCGCGGGCGACGGCCCGGCCCGGCTCGGCCGGGTCGACGGCGGCGAAGACGAACTCGGGGTACAGCTCGTGCGCGACGCCGTAGTAGAGCGCGCCCATCGGATCCCAGAGCATGAACGGCGGCCAGGCGCCGTCGAAGTCGGTGTCCAGCAGCGGTGCCAGGTCGGGCCGCTGCGCCAGTGTCACGATCTCCAGGGTCACGCCGGGCAGGCTAGGACCGCGCGGCCCGGACCGCACGCGGATTACCGCTGCGCCCCTGGTTAGGCTGCCGGCATGGCAGATCCGTTCCGGGTACGCGTCACCGTGCGTGGCTACGAACTCGACACGCAGGGACACCTCAACCAGGCGGTCTACCTCCAGTACGCCGAGCACGCCCGCTGGGAGTGCCTGCGCGCGTCCGGCATCGGCCAGGACCGGCTGCTCGCCGGCGGCGTCGGGCCGGTCGCGCTCGAGGTGACGGTGCGCTACCTGCGGGAGCTGCGCGGCGGCGACGAGGTGGACGTGACCTGCGAGTTCCACTGGGGCGAGGGCAAGACGTTCCGGATCGGCCAGGAGTTCACCCGCGCCGACGGCATCCCGGTGGCCTCGGTGACCGGGGTGGGTGGCCTGCTCGACCTCACCGAGCGGCGGCTGGTGTCCGACCCGCGCGAGCGGTTCCGGGCGCTGGCCACCGACCCCGTGCCGATGAGCCTGTAACGCCCGGTCAGCCCGTCGCACGCAGCCAGGCCAGCACGGCGAGCACCCGCCGGTTGGTGTCCTCGTCCGGCGGCAGGTCGAGCTTGGCGAGGATGCTGCCGACGTGCTTGCCCACCGCCGCCTCGGTGACGTACAGGCGGGCCGCGATCGCGGCGTTGGAGTGGCCCTCGGCGACCAGCCCCAGCACCTCCCGCTCCCGGGGGGACAGCGCGCCGAGCGGGTCGCGGGGGCGGCGCAGCAGGTGCCGCACCACGTCCGGGTCGACGGCGGTGCCGCCGGCCGCCACCCGGCGCAGCGTGGCGGCGAACTCGGCGACGTCTGCCACCCGGTCCTTGAGCAGGTAGCCGACCCGGTTGCCGTCGCCGCTGTCGAGCAGCGCTGCGGCGTACCCGCTCTGCACGTGCTGGCTGAGCACCACCACGGCCAGGTCCGGGCGTTCGGCGCGCAGCGCGACCGCCGCCCGCAGGCCGTCGTCGCGGTGCTGCGGCGGCATCCGGATGTCGGTCACCAGCAGGTCGGGCCGGTGCGTGCGGACCGCGTCGAGCAGCTCCGGGGCGGAACCCACGGCGGCGTCCACCGCGAAGCCGAACCGGGTCAGCAGGCCCACCAGGCCCTCCCGGAGCAGGACCTCGTCCTCGGCCAGGACGACCCGGGTCACGGACGGCACGGCAGCTCCACCCGCACGAGGGTAGGCCCACCGGGCGGGCTGGACAGCAGCAGCCGCCCGTCCGCCGCGGCCACCCGGTCCGCGAGCCCGGTCAGGCCGGTGCCGCGCGCCGGGTCGGCGCCGCCCCGGCCGTCGTCGCGCACCTCCACCACCAGCAGCCGCTCGTCGCGGATCAGCCGCACCTCGGCCCGCCCGGCGCCGGCGTGCCGGGCCACGTTGCCGAGCGTCTCCGAGACCACGTACCAGGCGGTGGTCTCCACCAGCTCCGGCACCGGGCGGGTCAGGTCGGCGTGCACGGCGACCGGGACGACCGACCGGGCGGCCAGGTCACCGACGGCGGCGGCCAGGCCGAGTTCGGTGAGCTGCGCCGGGCGGATGCCGTGGACGATCCCGCGCAACGTCACCATCAGCTCCTTGGCCTGCTCGTGGGCGGACGCGAGCGGCCCCGCCGCCGGGGAGCCGTCCGGCACGTCGAGGCGGGCCAGCCCGAGCTGGAGGGTGAGGCTGGTCAGGCGCGGCTGCACGCCGTCGTGCACGTCCCGCTCGATGCGGCGGCGCTCCGCCTCGTAGGCGCTCATCAGGCGGGCCCGGGACCGGGTCACCTCGCGCAGCGCCGTCCCGGCGGGCGCGTCGTCGAGCAGCAGGCGGGCCGCCGCCGCCTGGACCGCTACGAGCAGGCCGGCCAGATAGACCAGCGCCGGGGCCGCCAGCAGAGCGGCGAGCGCGTACGGCACCGCCTCGGCCGGGGAGTCGACAGTGGCCCAGATCAGCACGATGCGGTCCTCGCCGCCGGCCAGCCACGGACCGGCGACCAGCACCGCGTCCAGCAGCGCGAGCAGGCCGACCATCCCGTACGCCAGCGGCACCGCCACGCCCAGCACGGCCAGGTACGCGGCCTCCCGCCACCCGGCGGCGGTGGTGAGGCGGGCGGCGAGCCCACGCCACCGCGGCGCGGTCACCGGGCGGTCGTCGACCAGGCCGAGGCGCCACCGCTCGACCGCCGCCACCGGCGCGCCGGCCAACGGGGCGAGCGCCACCACCGCGAGCGCCAGCACGGCCAGCACCGCCAGCGCCCGGGCGTCGACGGGGCGGCCCCGCCGCAGCGCGCCGGCCACCAGCAGCAGCGGGGCGGCGACCACCGCCGCGCCGAGCGCCGCCGCGCCGGCCAGGGGCAGCGTCGTGACGGCGTACGCCAGGGCCCGCCACGGCCACGCGGACAGCAGGTAGCGGCGGCGGCGCAACGCGCCGGCCAACCCGTGATCAACGGTCATGGCACGACGCTAGCCAGGCCACACCGTGCTTCCCAGCCGGCTGGACCCCGCTTCCCGGGTAGGCCTGGCCCTACCTCGAACCGGCCCGCCACGCCCCGTGCGCCGGGACGCCCTCGGGCGGTGCACTCGGCGGATGAGAAACCGCCTCGCGGGCGCCTGCTGGCTGCTCGCCGCCGTGTCGTTCCTGGCCGCCAACGTCGTCGTCGGCCTGGCCTGGGACCAGCCCCGGTTCAGCTGGGCCGAACACAACATCAGCGACCTCGGCAACGTGACCTGCGGCGTGTGGGACAGCAGCCGCCCGCGTCCGGTCTGCTCGCCGTGGCATCCGGCGATGAACGCGGTGTTCGTCGGCGCCGGGCTGCTGCTCGCGCTTGGCGCGCTGCTCGCACACCGGGCGCTGCGCCCGGGCCGCGCCGCGACCGTCACCGTGGCGTCGGCAGTGGCCGCCGGGTCCGGGTACGTGCTGGCCGGCCTCCACCCGGCCGACGTGGACGAGAACCTGCACGTGCTCGGCGCGCTGCTGGTCTTCGCGCTCGGCAACGCGGCGCTGCTGGCCGCCGCGCTCGGCCGGTCGCCGCTGCTGCGCGAGCTGCGGAGGGTCAGCGCATTCCTGGGCCTGCTCGGACTGGCCGGCACCGTGCTGTTCCTGTCCCGGGTGGACGCCGGCATCGGCGTGGGCGGCATGGAGCGTGTCGCCGTGTTCCCGCTGTTCGCCTGGGTGACGGTGGCCGGGCTGCGGCTGCTGTGGTCGCGTCGGTCCCGGCCCCTATCCTGACCGGATGGAGCTGGCGTTCAGCGGCGAGGTGTGGTTCTGGCGCGGTCCGGCGCCGTACCACTTCGTCACAGTGCCCGATGAGCAGAGCGCGGCGATCGAGGCCGCCTCGGCGTCGGTCACCTACGGCTGGGGCATGATCCCGGTGACGGTCCGCATCGGCGGCACCGGCTGGCGGACGTCGCTGTGGCCCAGGGACGGCCGGTACGTGGTGCCGCTGCGGGTCGCGGCGCGCCGGGCCGAGGGGATCGAGCTGGGCGACCGGGTCGACGTGCGGCTGACGGTGGACGTGTGACCGGGCCGGAGCTGGCCGAGGCGGGCCGGCTGCTCGCCGCCGCCCGGCGGCCGGTGGTGTTCACCGGGGCCGGCATGTCGGCCGAGAGCGGCGTGCCGACGTTCCGGGACGCCCAGACCGGGCTCTGGCAGCGGTACGACCCGCAGGAGCTGGCGACGCCGGCGGCGTTCCGGGCCGACCCGGCGCTGGTCTGGGGCTGGTACGAGGCACGCCGGCGCGGGGTGCGCCGGGCCAGGCCGAACCCCGGGCACCGGGCGGTGGCCGCGATCCAGGACCGGCTACCGGAGACGGTGGTGATCACGCAGAACGTCGACGACCTGCACGAGCGCGGTGGCGTGCCGGCCCCGGTACGCCTGCACGGCAGCCTGTTCGCGCCCCGCTGCTCGGCCTGCGCCCGGCCCGCGCCGATCCCCGAGGACGCAACGGCGCGTGAGGACGACGCGGCACCCGGCGACGCGGCGGCCCCCGGCGACGGCGTGGCTTCCGGCGACGCGGTGGCACCCGACGGCATGCCGGAACCGCCGGACGGGCGCGTCACGCCGCCCGCCTGCGCCGGATGTGGTGCGCCGGTGCGGCCCGGGGTGGTGTGGTTCGGCGAGGCGCTGCCGTCGGCCGCGCTCGACGCGGCGGTCGAGGCGGCATCCGGCTGCGACCTGCTGCTCACAGTCGGCACCTCGGCGCTCGTCCACCCGGCCGCCGAGATCCCCCTCGTCGCGGCCCGCCTCGGAGCCCCGGTGGTGCAGGTGAACCCGGTGCCGACACCACTGGACGCGGTCTGCGCGGTGAACCTGCGCGGCCCGGCCGGCGAGATGCTGCCCGCGTTGGTCCGTGCCGCCTGGCCGGACGCGCTTGCCGGCTGACCGCCGGGACGCCGCGCCCGACGAGCCGACCAGCCGCCGCACGTGACGGACGAACCTCACGCGTCGCGCGGCGCCCGCTTCGGGAAGACGGTGTACGCGACCGGCCAGAACACCAGCCAGCCCGCCATCACCAGGCTGAGCCGTCCGGTCCACGCCCACAGTTCGGCGGTGCGCTCGCCGTCGCCCACCACGGCGATGCCGGCGAGCAGCACGGCGCAGGCGACCGCCC
Source organism: Micromonospora sp. Mcm103 (assembly GCF_024519755.1). NCBI lineage: Bacteria > Bacillati > Actinomycetota > Actinomycetes > Micromonosporales > Micromonosporaceae > Micromonospora > Micromonospora sp. Mcm103. The sequence continues at coordinate 51,789 of NZ_JALJRJ010000001.1, read as the reverse complement.
AGCCGAGCATGCCCTTGCCCCACTCCCGCCACTCGTGCCGGGCCCGCGCCATCCCGTACCGGGGTGCCCGGCTCGGGGGAGGGCCGTCGGCGAACCGGTGCGCGAACCGCTGGTCGGCCCAGCGCACCATGCTGTGCCCGAACGCCACCGAGAACCCCAGGTACGCGGCGGCGAGGCCGTGGGCGAACGTGGCTGTCGCGCCCCGGCGCAGGTCGATCATCGTGGCGGCCAGCAGCACCAGGTCGACGACCGGCACGGCGATCAGCAGTGCGGCGCCGAGGCGGGGCCGGCGCAGCGGGTACCGGGCGATCAGTCCGGCGAGCAGCACCACCCAGAACGCCACCTCGCATCCGACGATCACTGCCACGAGCATGCGGTCTCCTTTTTTAGTACGCTGTGCGATAACCGTAACAGCGCTCGTCAACCAGGTTCCGGAGGGGCCCGTGCCCAAGATCGTCGACCACGACGCGCGCCGTGCCGAACTGGCGCGGGCGATGTGGCGGGTCGTCTACCGCGACGGCGTCGGCGCCGCCACCGTCCGCAGCATCGCGGCCGAGGCGGGCTGGTCACCGAGCGCACTGCGGCACTACTTCGCCACCCAGACCGAGCTGCTGGTGTTCGCCATGGAGCACGTGCAGGCCGAGGCGGCCGAGCGGATCACCGGAGGCGACCGCAGCGGCAGCCCGCGCGAGGTCGCCCAGCGGATCCTGGAACAACTGCTGCCGCTCGACCGCCAGCGCGTCCGCGAGGCCGAGGTGTGGCTGCTGCTCGCCGCGCGCGCCCCGACCGACCCGGCCGCCCGGGCCCGGACGGCCGAGGCGGACGACGGCATCCGACGCGCCGTCGAGTTCGCCGTCACGCTGCTCACCGGGGAACCGGCCGCCGACCCCGAGGCGGTCGCCGGGCTGCACGCGGTGCTCGACGGGCTCGCGCTGCACGCGCTGCTGCACCCCGACCGGATGCCGCCCCGGCGCGCCCGGGAACTGCTCGGCGCGCACCTGGACGCGCTCGCCGCGTCCTGACCGCCTCAGTCGCCGGGCGGCCGGCCCATCGCCGCGCCCAGCTCGGCGCGGCTGGCGATGCCCAGCTTGCGGTAGACCCGGGCCAGGTTGGCCTCCACCGTCTTCGGGCTGATGTAGAGCGCGTCGGCGATGAGCCGGTTCGTCTGCCCCCGCGCGGCGAGCCGGGCCACCCGCTCCTCGGTCGCGGTGAGCGTCGTCGGTGCCGGGGTGCGGGCCCCGATGCGACCCAGCTCCGCCCGCGCCCGGTCGGCGAACGCGGACGCGCCGAGCGCGTCGAACTCGGCCGCCGCCGCGTCCAGCGCCTCCCGCGCCTCCCGCCGTCGCCGCACCCGCCGGTACGCGCGCCCGGCGGCCAGCAGGCAGCGGGCCCGGTCCAGCGGCAGCACCGCCTCCGGCACCGAGGCCCGGGCCTGCGTCAGCGCGTCCAGCGCCTCGCCCGGATCCGCCCCGGTCGCCCCGGCCAGCAGCACCCGGCTACGGGCCAGACCCAGCGTCGTCCACGGACGCGGCAGCCGGCTGTGGCGCCGGGCCAGCCGGTCCAGCGCGGCGTGCGCGGTGTCCAGGTCACCGGCGCCCACGCACGCCTCGATCCAGTCCGGCTCGAAGCGTTGCCCCAGCGGTTCGGCGATGCCCGACCCGTCCAGGTCGGCCGCGAGCGCGCCGTACGCCGCCGCGGCGGAGGCCCACTCCCCGGACGCAAGCGCCACCAGCCCGGTGAGCTGGTGGTGCAGCCGGCGGCTCCAGGCGTCGCCGAGGACGTCGTCGCGGCGCAGCCCGGCGGCGGCGGCACCCGCCTGCGCCAGCCGCCCCCGGTGCGCGTCGAGCACACCGGCCAGCCAGCTCTCGCCCACCAGCCCGGTGCCCAGCTGCTCACCCAGGTCACGGGCGGCGGCGATGTGCGTACCGGCCTCGGCGAAACGCCCCGCCAGCAGTTCCGTCTCGCCCAGGTGGGTCAGCACCTCGTGCCGCAGCGGATCGTCGCCGCGCGCCACCGCCAGGTCCAGCATCAGGCGCAGCCGGGCCCGCGCCCGGTCGTGGTCGTCGACCGACTTCCACCAGATCGCCGGTACCGAACCGGCCAGGAAGGACGGTTCGCCGCCCTCCAGTGACAGTGCCCGGTCCAGCAGGTCGGTGGGCGCCGGGCCGCCGGCGCGTACCTCGTGGAAGAACAGCAGCAACAGCGCGGCGGTGAGCAGCGGGCGGTGCTCGGCGCGGTCGGACAGGCGGGCGATCGCGGCCCGCGCGTGCCGGCGGGCGATCTCCGGCTGGTCGTGGAACATGGTCAGGTGGGTGTGGATGCGCCCCGCCAGGTGCCCGTCCGGCCCGGCGGCGGTGAGCGCCTGCTCGGCGACCCGGACGGCGGTGACCAGGTCGTCGGCGCACCACGCGACGAGCGCGCGCAGCAGCAGCGCCTCGCCCCGCTCGGCGCCGGTCAGCTCACCCGCCGCCGCCTCGGCGGCCCGCCCGGCCGCCGCGTAGTCGCCGCTGTCGATGCGGCACTGCACCGCGTCGAGGCGGCGCCGGTTCCGGTCGGCGGGCGCCGACGGCGGGGTCAGCTCGGCGGCCCGGGCGTACCAGTCCGCGGCGAGCGCCGACGCGCCGCGCATCCGCTGCCGGGCCGCCGCCGCGGCCAGGTCGGCGGCCACTGCGGCGTCCGGCGCGACGGTGCACCGGGACAGGTGCCGGGCCCGCTCGTCCGGGTCGGCGACCGCGCCGGCGAGCAGCGCGTGCAGCCGCCGCCGGGCTCCCGGCGGGATGCTCTCGCGTACCGCCGCCGCGTACCGGGGGTGCGCGAAGTCGATCCGGCTCGCCGTGACCACGACCAGCCCGGCGTCCTCGGCCGCGTCCAGCGCCCCGGCCGGCACGCCCGCCGACGCCAGGTCGCGCACTGTCGGCACGGTCAGCAGCGCGGCCAGCCGCACCGCGTCGCGGCTCGGGCCGGGCAGCGCCCGCAGCGTCTCCGCGAGCAGCAGGCGCAGCGACGACGGTACGGGCAGGTCCTCGTCGTGCGCGGGCGGGCGGGGCAGCCGCAGCACCGCCCGGGCCAGTTCGATGGCGAGCAGCGGGTTGCCGTCGGCGTCGCGGGCCAGCCGGTCGGTGAGCGGCCGGCTGAGCGTGCCGCCGAGCCGGGCCGCCAGGACGCGGTGCAGGTCCGCCGGGGCCAGCGGCGGTACGTCGGCGCGCAGCAGCGGGTGCCGTCCGGTCGGGTCGTCGTCCAGCCCGAGCGGCACCGGCACCGGCGGGCCGTCCCCGGTGCGGTGGGTGGCCAGGACGGCGGGCCACCGGTTCAGCCGGCGCAGCGCGAACCGCAGTGCCCGGGCGCTCGGCGGGTCCAGCCACTGCGGATCGTCCACGGCTAGCAGCACCCGGGGCGCACCAGCGACCGCCGCGTCGAGCAGCGTACGGGTGGCCGCGCCCACCGCCCGGTCGTCCACCGCGCCGTCGTGCTCACCGGTCAGCAGCACCATGTCGGCCGCGGCCCGCTGCGGCGCGGGCAGCCCCGGCAGCGCGTCCGCGAGCGGGCGCAGCACGTCGGCGAGTGCCGCGTACGGCAGCGCGGTCTCGGCCTCGGTGGGCGCGGCGGACAGCACCCGCCAGCCGGTCCGCCCCGCGCGGGCGACCACCGCCCGCCACAGCGCGGTCTTGCCGATGCCGGACGGGCCGTCGAGGAGCACCGGCGTACCGGCGGTCAGGGCACGCCACACCCGCTCGACGACCGCGTCGCGGCCGACCAGTGCGGCGTCCATGGCGGGATGGTGGCACAGCGGCGCCCGTGAACCCAGCGTCGGCGCGGCCTAGCCCGGAACCTGTCCGCATATCGAGACGGGCGGGATCACCTCCTGGTTGCGGTAGACGTCGGCGCTCCAGCTCGGCCCGCCGGACGCCACGATCGGCGGTATCCGTGGGGCCCGGGACGGGCTGAGCAGGCTGAGGAACTTGTTGATCACCTGGACGACGGGTTCCAGGATCCGGTAGCCGATCCCGAACCGCGCCCGCACGCCGAGCCCGACGCCCCGGCACAGCGCGTACGGCGCGCCGAGCGCGGACCCGATGGTGGCGCCGTACGACGTGACCAGCTCGAACCAGATCCCGGCGGTGAACAGGAACGCGCTGATGCCCATGGTGAACCGCACGCCGTGCCGGACGACCAGCCCCATCACGCCGACCGGCACACCGGTGAGCGAGTCGAGCAGGCTCACCCGGCGGGCGAAGCCCTCGGTCACGCGCGAGCCCACCTGGCCGCCCGCGTAGCCGAACCCGAGCTTGCCGGCCAGGGCGTACTCGCCGGAGCCGCGGAACGTGCCCAGTTTCGCGCCGAACGCGGTGGCCACCTCAAGCGTCTGGCTCACCGTGAACGACAGCGGCAGGCCGGCGACCAGCCCGATCGGGAACGCGATGTCGACCGGGACCGGGAACGTCCGGCGGTGGTTCTGCCCGCCGTCGATGCCGGCGGTGAAGTCCACCTTGATGCCGAAGCCGCCGCCGATCTCCAGCTCGGCCCGGGTCACCTTGCCGGCGCCGATGGCCAGGTGGAACGACGCGGCCGGTCGGCCCACGGTCAGCGTCACGGTGCCGGTCAGCCGGAGCCCGCCGTCGTCGTACGTGAAGTGCGTGCCGACGCCACCGGCGCAGCAGAACGTCCGGACCCGGTAGCCGTGGGCGCTCGCGGTGGCCTGCCCGCCCGGCGCGGGTGGCGGCTGCGCGGGCGCGACGGTGAGCGGGCGGGAGCGGCCGAGCGTGCCACCCGCCGCCGCGACCTCCCGGGTCCACGACGGCTCACCCGCCACGTAGACGGTCGGGTTGTCGAGGGTGACGCCGTCCCCGCCGAACGTGCCGTCGCGGATCACCTCGGTGAGCGTGACCGGGCCGATCGTGACGACCAGGTCGTCGCCGTCCTCGGCCAGGTCGAGCACCCGGCCCACGCCGCGCCCGGTGAGGAACATGACCCGGCCGGGCGCGAGCCGGTCGGCGTCGCGCGCGCCGGGGTCGAGCCGCCAGATCAGCCCGTCCGGGCTCACCGACCGCACGGTGCGGCTGCCCCCGCCGACGAGCACCACGTCCGGTTGCAGCGTGACGTCCTTGCCCGGCGCCGGGGCCTGCCCGTACCGGGGCTCCCCGTCGCCCGCGTCGGCCGGGCCCGGTGTGGGGCCGCCGCAGCCGGTCACCACGAGCAGCACCACCAAGCCGGCCGTGAGCAGCCGACGGCCGCGCACCGGCCGCCTCACATCCGGCCGGCGACGGTACGGGCGAGCCGTTCCAGCGGCGCCCGGTTCTCCTGCGGGTCGTTGAGCCGCATCAGCCGCACCGCGACCCACAGCTCGCCCTTGCGCAGGAAGAACGCCTCGTAGGTGAGCAGGGCCTCGTCGGCCGTGCCGGTCAGCTCACGGATCTCGTGCCCGAGCTGCCGCTCGATGTCGAGGTACTTCTTGGCGCCCTCGCCCACGAACACCTCGACCTGAGCGGTCGGCCCGCTCACCGGGCCGGTGTAGGTGCAGGACTGCCCGGCCACCACCGGTTCCTCCAGCGGCGTGCCGGCGAGGCGCTCGGCGTCGTCCTTCGACACCAGCGTGCACGCCTGCGGCGCATCGGCGGCGCCGTCCACCGGTTCGGCGCTCGGCTCGGCCGGCGCCTCCCCGGCCGGGTCCGCGACCGGCGTGCCCGCACCGGGTACGGCGCCACCGGCGGCCGGCGGTTCGTCGCCGCCGCAGCCGGCGGACGCGGTGAACAGGGCCGCGGCCAGCGCGAGCGCGATCAGTCGGCGGGTTCGCATGCCTGTTCCCCCGCTCAGGCCGGGATCGCGTCGAGCGTGCGGCGCAGGATCTGTTCGTTGCCTGCGGTGCCGCCGCCGAAGCTGCTGATGGTCACCGTGTACGTGCCCTTGCCGTCGATCAGCACCGCCTCGCCGCGGACGTCCTTGACCGCGAGGTAGCCCCGCTCGCCCCGGTCCAGGTCGACGACCTTCTCGTACTGCTGGCCGGCCTGGTCGTGCTGGTAGTCGTAGGTGGCCTTGCCGGCGGTGGCCGAGGCGGTGGTGACCGCCAGCTGGGCGATGCCGTCGCCGAACGAGCAGTTGCCCTCGTCGCGTAGCTTCCGGTCGACCAGCTCGGAGACCTGGGCGGCGGTGAACGGGCACGGCGGCCGGACGTCGTCCACGGCGGCCGCGTCCGGGTCGCCGCCGTCCTCGCCCGCCGCGGTGTCGGCCGACCCGGCGTCGACGATCCCGCCGCCGGAGTCGCACCCGGCCGGCGCGAGCAGGGCGAGCAGCAGCAGCAGCGCCAGGCGGGCGCGGCGGGTACGGATGGTCCGGGCCGGTGTGAGCGCGTCAGATGCCATGGCTCCGACGCTAGGCGCGTCGTCACCGCCCGTAATCGGGGTTTTCCCTATGCGGTGACCTTGCGGACCGGCTCGTCCGCCCCGGCGGGCAGCTCGCCGGCGTCGGTCCGCCGGCCCGTCCGGATGGCCAGCCGATCCACGTAGCCGATCATGAGCGCGGCGAACAGCACCACGAACAGGAGCAGCATCGGCAGCGGCAGGACCAGGCCCAGCGGAAGCTCGCCCTCCGGCCCGAAGCGGAGATTGGCGATCATCTGCACCAGCCCCGGCGCGGTGAGGCTGTCCGGGCCCCGGCTCACCAGCGTCGTCCACAGTGTCCCCTGGGCGTGTGCCAGCCAGGTCGGCAACGCGGTCACCGCGAACATCGGCAGCGCCGGCAGCAACAGCGTACGGCCGGCGTCGCCACCGGAGCGCCACCGCGCGTGCTGGCCCCGGAACAGCAGCGTGAAGGCGAACAGCGCGGGCACGGACAGCCAGACCGGCGGCACCAGGCCGAGGAACATGCCGAGCTGGTCGAGTTCCTCGGTGCGCTCGAACCCGGCGATGGCCAGCGGGCCCACGCCGACGAACAGCCACGGCGCGAACGGCACCAGCAGCAGTTCGCTGTAGCGTCCCAGCGGCCGCAGCGCGCCGATCCCGAACCCGGCCAGCGCCGCGACCGTCACCGCGACGAGTGTGGACATCAGCGGCGGCACCCAGGTGTTGGCGAACACGGTCGAGGTCTCGACCCCGTTGGGCAGCCGCCCGGCGTCGGAGGAGAGGTTCCGCAGCCACGGCAGCGACGCCCAGACGGTCACGCCGAGGACGACGACTAGCGCGACAGCGGTCAGTGCGACGAGCAGCGGCCGGCGGCCGGCGAAGGACTCCGCCTCCCGTACGGCCGGGCCGTCCCGCCAGCCGTCGAACTCGATGCGCAGCCGGGTGGCCAGGATCAGCGCCACCGCGGCCAGCCCGAGCAGCCCGAGCAGCACCAGCAGCAGCGTCGACGTGGCGGATCCGACACCGAGGCGCATCGTGCGGAAGGCGGTCTGCGTCGCGGCGAACACCGGCGTCGCCGTGGTGGTTCCGGTCGGCCCGCCGCCGGTCAGGATCGCCGGGGCGGCGTACGTCTGCAGGGCGGCGGCGAGGACGCCCAGGCCGAGCAGCCCGCCGACGGCCAGCATGGCGGGCGCGGGCCGGTGGTCGGGCTCGCGGCGGCGCAGGGCGCTCAGGTACAGCGTCGCGGCCACCGCGACGACCAGCCCGAACGTCACCTGTGCCAGTGTCGAGACGAGGAACGTCCGGGGGGACTGGAGATCCTGCCGGAGGGTGCCCGCCTCGATGGCCTCGCCACGCCGGCCGAGCAGCACCGCGACCGGCGCGTACGCGGCGAGCGGCAGGGCCAGCACGCCCCGGGTGACCAGGCGGGTGACCCGGCCGGCCCGGTCGGCGAGGACGGCGAGCAGCGGCGCGGCGAGCAGCGCCACCGCCAGCGGGATCAGGCCGAGAAGCACCGCGAACCCGACCTGCCCGGCGAACCCGGAGCTGAAGGCGGTCTCGTAGTTCGCCGTGCCGACCGACTCGTCCGAGCCGCGCGGCCCGTCGGCCTGGAAGCTGCGGGCCACAGTGGACAGCGTGGGCAGGACGTACGACCAGACCCAGGCGATCACCGCCGGGACGACCAGCGCCAGCCCGATCAGGGCCCGCGCCGGGCGGTACGGCTGCGGGGGCACTGGCGCTGTCACCTGCGGCGTTGCCGGCTGGTTCATCGGGACATCCACCCTCGAAGATCGACGATCACGGCGCTCGCGACGGTAACCGATGCCGTCCACCAGCGCGCGGCGGCCGACCGGCGACCCGGCGCCGCCGGATAGGGTCGCATCCGTGCGGACCAAGCAGGAGCTGTCGACGGCGATCCGGGAACGACGGCGGGCGGCGCTGGTGGTCAACGCCCACTCCCGGCGCGGCCGGCGGCTCTACGACACCGTCCACGCGCGGCTGCGCGCGGCCGGGTTCACGCTGCTCGGCGCGTACCCGGTGGACCGGCCCGGCGAGCTGGACCGGGTGCTCGCCGAGGCCGCCGACCTGGGACCGGACCTGCTGGTCACCGGCGGCGGTGACGGCACCGTCGGCGCGGCGGCCCGGCTGCTCGCCCACCGGGACATCGCGATGGGCCTGCTGCCGCTGGGCACCACTAACAACTTCGCCCGTACGGTCGGCGTCCCGCTCGATCTCGACGCGGCGATCGCGGTGCTCACCGACGGCAAGGTCATCGACGTCGACCTGGGCCTGATCGGTGACACCCGGTTCACCAACCACGTCGGGATCGGGCTGTCCGCCGACATCATGCAGGCCGCGCCGCCGGGGCTGAAGCGGGTGGTCGGGCGGCTCGCGTACCCGCTGACCGGGCTGGGCCTGCTGGCCCGGCACCGGCCGCTGGCCGTGACGGTCCGCGCCGAGGGCCGCGAGCACACGTTCACCACGCACCAGGTGTACGTGGCGAACGGCGGCTTCCACGCTGGCCGGCCGATCACCGCCGACGCCACTGCCGACGACCGGCTGCTGGTCGCGTACCCGGTGGGTGGGCCGACCCGGCGCGGGCTGCTGCGCGAGACGGCGCGCAACGCGGCGGCCGGCCACCGCCGCACCCTCGGCGACGAGCCGTTCCTGGCGGTACGCCAGCTGTGGCTGGACACCGACCGGCCGGCCCGCATCGAGGTCGACGGCGAGCCGTACGGGCAGACGCCGGTCCGCATCGGCCTGGACCCGAACGCGTTGCGGCTGATGGCCCGCTCCGACAGCCCGGACCACTGAGGCGGTCAGGCCCAGTGCTCCTCGTCGGGCAGCGGGATCTCCGTGTTCTGCTCCACCGCGTCGGCGGCGGTGAGGTCGTCACGCACCGACTCGCCCAGGCCCGCCCGGTCGCTCGGCGCGCGCAGCACACCCTGCTCGGCCAGGTCCGCCGCGCTCGCCTCGGGCACCGCCGCGTCGACCGTGTCGGGTGGGCCGACGAGCGTCTCGTCCTGCCGCTGCTCCTGCGCGTCGGCCTCGGGCGGGCGGCGCAGCGCGTCCTCGCTCATCGCGTGCCCGTCACGCCGTGCGCCGCACGAACGGGGCGCTCTGGTCGGCCACCTCGCCGTACTCGGCCGGGAGCTGCGTGACGACCTGCGCGTAGGCGGCCGGGTCGACGGCGTCGCGCAGCACGTCGAACACGGCGGTGATGCCGTCCCGGGCGGCGTCCACGTCCACGTCGGCGCGTCCGCTCACCCGCTCGACGAACACGTCGAGCCCGAACGGTTCGGCGTCCTCGGCCGGGCCGAACGCGTACGCCCGCAGCGCCTCCGGCAGCCGGTCGGCGAGGTCACGGGCCTCCCCGCCGTCGATCCGCTCGGCCAGCGTGGTCAAGGTCGCCCGGGTGATCGCGGTGGCCTGCTCCGCGGACGCGCCGCACCGCTGGGCCACCGCGCCGATGAACTGATCCTGGTCCATCTCGCCGCCTTCCTCCGCCGGGATCGCCGGATTCCCACGCTGGACCTCCGCAAACGGCCGCCGGGCCGGGGGGTAGCCTGCAGCGCGGAACCCGCAGCGAGGAGGCCCCGACAGTGCAGCCGACGACCGTGGACGTGCCCACCCCCGACGGAACCGCTGACGCCTACCTGGCCGTGCCGGAGACCGGCGGGCCCTTCCCGGCCGTCCTGTTGTTCATGGACGCGTTCGGGCTGCGGCCCCGGGTCGCGGAGATGGCCGCCACGATCGCCGAGCGCGGGTACGTGGTGCTCGCCCCCAACCTGTTCCACCGCGCCGGGCGGGCCCCGCTGATCGACCTCGGCGCGCTCGCCGACGACAGCCGCCGGGGCGCCCTGTTCGAGAGCATCGGGCCGATGATGGCCGCGTTGACGCCGGACGTGGTGGCCCGCGACACCGCCGCCTACCTGGACTTCCTGGCCACCCGCCCGGATGTCGCGCCGGGACCGGCGGCGATCACCGGCTACTGCATGGGCGGCACGAACGCGCTGCGTGCGATCGAGGCGCTGCCGGACCGGATCGCCGCGGTGGCCGCGTTCCACGCCGGCCGGGTGGTCACCGACGCCCCGGACAGCCCGCACCTGACCGTCGGCGCGGTGACCGGTGAGCTCTACTTCGGGCACGCCGACGCCGACCCGTCGATGACCGCCGAGCAGATCGCCACGCTGGAGAAGACGCTCGACGCGGCCGGGGTGACGTACCGCTCCGAGGTGTACGCCGGCGCCCGCCACGGCTACACCCAGTCGGACACCCCGATGTACGACGAGGAGGCGACGAAGCGGCACTGGACGGCGCTGTTCGACCTGCTTGACCGCACGTTCCGCCGCTGACCCGCCCAAGGCGCGCGGGAGCGCGGCGGACGATTCACCGGTCCGGAGGCGGGTAACCGCCGTCATGGCCGACCGCCGCGCCGACACCGTCCGCTCGCCCCTGGACCGGGCGGTCGAGCGGGGCGGTCTCGCGCTGTCCCGGGCCCGGGCCGAGGGTGGCGCGGCCGGCCGCAACCGGCTGCGCCAGCTGGAGATCACCGTGGTGATCTCCGCGCAGGCCGGGCTGGCCGCGGCGCTCGCCGCGCTGATCGCCCAGGAGTTGCTCGGCTCCGGCGCGCACGTCTTCGCCCCCGCCGCAGCTGTCGGCACCATCGCCACCGCCATCGGCCAGCGTGCCCGGCGCACGTTCGAGCTGCTCATCGGCGTCGGCCTCGGCATCCTGGTCGGTGACCTGCTGCGCGCGCTGCTGGGCAGCGGATCCTGGCAGACCGGCCTGGTGGTCACGCTGGCCATCGCCACCGCGCTGCTGGTGGCCGGGCGCGGCGGCGCGCTCGTCGGCCAGGCCGGCGGTACGGCGGTGCTGATCGCCACGCTCGCGCCCGTGCAGCCCGGCCTGGAGCTGCCCCGTATCTTCGACGCGCTGGTCGGCGGCCTGGTCGGCCTGTTCGTGGTGGCGCTGCTGCTGCCGGTCAACCCGATCCGGGTGCTGGACCGGGCGGTGGAACCGGTGGTCGCCCGGCTCACCGAGCAGCTCGACGCCGTCGCCCACGCGCTGACCCGCCGCGACGCCGACGCGGCCCAGCGCGCCCTGGAGGACCTGCGCGGGATCGAACCGGACATCGGGCGGCTCAACGACGCACTCAGCGGGGCCGAGGAGGTGGTCACCATCGCGCCGGCGCGATGGCACCGCCGCGCCCAGTTCCACAGGTACGCCGAAGCGACCCAGCACCTCGAACGCCTGGTGCTGTACGCCCGCTCGATCGCCCGCCGCTCCGCCACCGCGCTGCAGTACGACGAGCCGATTCCGCCCGCGCTGCCCGACGCGGTGGCCCGCCTCGGCCAGGCGGTACGGGAGTTGAAGCGGGCCGGCAACTCCGGTGCGGATCTGGAACGCACCCGGGAGCTGGTCCGGCAGGGCGCCGAGCTGGCCGGGCGCGCCTGGTCGCAGGGCGTACGCGCGTTCGGCGAGGCGATGATCAGCGACCTGCGGACCGCGCAGAGCGAGCTGCTGCGGGCCACCGGCTGCCGGCCCGAGGACGCAAACGGCAGTGTGCGCCGGGCCGCCGGCGCGGGGGAGTCGGAGGCGCGCCCGCCGGTCCGGGCCCGGATGAGCCGGCCGGTCCCGCGCCGGCCCGGCGTCCGGCACCCGCCGAAGGCCACCGGGCGTCAACTGGCACCTGCCCGGGCCGGTCCGGCTGGCTAGCGTCGGCGCATGGACATCCGTCACGACGCGCCGGCCGCGCGCTTCGCCGCGCTGAGCACCGCCCACGTCGCCGACGCCTGCCTGCGCGCCGGTGTTCCCGTCCGCTGCGCCCCGGCCGCCGTCGTCCCGGTGCTGCCCGGGCGGCGCCTGGCCGGCCCGGTCCGCCCGGCCCGGCACGCCGGCAGCGTGGACGTCTTCCTGGAGGCGATCGAGCAGGCCGCAGCGGGGGACGTGCTCGTCGTCGACGACGGCGGGCGCACCGACCGGGCCTGCGTCGGCGACCTGGTGGTGCTGGAGGCGCGGGCCGCCGGCCTGGCCGGGCTGGTGGTGTGGGGCGCGCACCGGGACACCGCGGACCTGGTCGCGGTCGGGCTGCCGGTGTTCAGCCTCGGCGCCACCCCGAGCGGGCCGTTGGAGCTGGACCCGCGCCCGGACGGGGCGCTGGCGCACGCCCGGGTCGGGCCGTTCACCGTCGGGCCGCGGGATCTGGCGCTGGCCGACGACGACGGCGTGGTGTTCGTGGCCGCCGACCGGGCCGGGGAGCTGTTCGACCTGGCCGAGTCCATCCGGGACACCGAGCGGCGGCAGGCCGGCCGGATCCGGGCCGGGGAGTCGCTGCGCGCGCAGGTCGGGTTCGGCGCGTACCTGGCGGCCCGGGAGGCGGATCCGGCGCTGACGTTCCGGGCGCACCTGCGGGCGGTGGGCGGCGCGATCGAGGAGTGACCCGGTCAGCCGCCGCGTGCCCACAGCGCCAGGCGTACCCGGTTGGCGCTGCCGGTCTTCGTCATCAGGCTGGTGATGTGCGTCTTCACTGTGGTCACCCCGATGTGCAGCCGCTCGGCGATCTCGGTGTTCGACAGGCCGTCGGCGACCAGGTCCAGCACGTCCCGCTCGCGGGCGGTCAGGTCGGCCGTCCGCCGGGGCGTGCCTGCGCGGGCGTGCACCGCGCGGTCGACCAGCCGGCGCAGCACGTCCGGGCTGAACGGGCTGTCGCCGGCGGCGGCGCGGCGGACGCCGTCGAGCAGGTCGGCCGGGGGCGCGTCCTTGAGCAGGAACCCGCAGGCGCCGGCGGTCAGCGCGGGGTAGAGGTGGTCGTCGTCGCCGAACGTGGTGAGCACCATGATCCGGGTGGCGGGCCGGTCGGCGAGGATGCGGCTGGTCGCGGTGATGCCGTCGACGCCGGGCATCCGCAGGTCCATCACCACCACGTCGGGTCGTAGCCGGGCGGCCAGGGCGACCGCGTCCCGGCCGTTGTCGGCCTCACCGACCACCTCGAGGTCGGGCTGGGCGTCGCAGAGCATCCGCAGGCCGGCCCGGATGAGGTGCTGGTCGTCGACCAGCAGCACCCGGATCACGCCGGCTCCGGCATGCCGGCGCGGGGCCGAGGCGCCTGGTGGGTGGGCCCGGCCGGGGGCAGCACGGTCCGGACCCGCCAGCCGGACCCGGTGGGCCCGGCCTCCAGCCGCCCGCCGAGCACCTCGACCCGTTCACGCATGCCGACGATGCCGTGGCCACCGCCGGTGGGCACCCCGGCCGGCGCGGCGCCCCGCCCGTCGTCGGTGACCGCCCAGTGCACCGCGCCGTCCTCGACCGACACGCTCAGGTGTGCGCGGGCCGCCGCGCCGGCGTGTTTCGCCACGTTCGTCAACGCCTCCTGGGTCAGTCGCAGCACCGCCTGGCCGCGTACCGCGTCGAGCGTGCCGATCGCGGGGTCGACGTCGGCCTCCACGACGACGCCGGCCTGCCGGGCCCGGTCAACCGCCGCGCCGAGCGCGGCCGGCAGCGCCGACGGCTCGATCGCGGTCAGCGCGGCGTCGCCCCGGACGCCGTTCGGGTCGCGCAGCACCGCCACCAGCCGCCGCAGGTCGGTCAGCGCGGCCGTGCCGGTGGCGTGCACGTCGTCGAACACCTCGCCGACCCGGGGATCCAGGTCGGGCAGGACGTGCCGGGCCACCCCGACCCGCAGCACCATCGACGCGACATGGTGCGCGAGCACGTCGTGCAGTTCCCGGGCGATGGCGCCGCGCTCGTCGGCGCGGGCCGCCCGGCTCTCCGACTCGCGCCGGCGCCGCTCTGCCTCAGCCCGCTCCTCGGCCTGCCGCCCGAGTTCCCGGGTGGTCCGCACGACCAGTCCGAGCAGCAGCGGCAGGCCGACGGTGACGGCCAGCCCGAACAGGCCGGTGAACGCCGCGCGGACCGGTAGCCCGATCAGGTCGGTCAGGTCGACGGCGGCGAGCAGCCCGGCGCCGAGCCAGATCGTGCGTGGCCGGGTGGCCCGCATGGTCAGCTCCAGCAGCGCCCAGCTCGCACCGACCTGGTTGATCACCACGTCGTCGACCAGCACGAGCGCGGCGACCAGCAGCGCCGACTGGATCAGCAGATTGAGCAGCGGCCGGCGGTGGCACAGCAGGGCCAGCAGGAACGCCGGGACCGCCAGCGCCCACTGCGTACCGGTGGCGGCCGAGTTCCCGTGCGGACCGAAGACCAGGTAGCCGATGCCGCTGAGGTCCAGCAGCAGGACCCGCGCGAACGTGTCCCGCGCGTCGAACAGCCGACCGGTCCAGCCCACCGCGTCAGCCTAGGCAACCGGTGCGGCCGTAGCCACCGCGTTCGCCGGCCGCCGCCACGCGGACCGCAGTCCGAGGTGGACGGCCAGCCCGATCGGGCCGAGCAGGACGGTGAGCAGCAGCACCGGGGCGGTGAGCAGGGCCGGCAGCCCTCGCTCCCGGGAGTCCTGCCAGATCCACCTGCCGACGAACAGGTCGAAGGCGATCATGTGGGCCCAGGCCGCCGCCGCGCCGTCGGCGGTGCCGAGCAGGTTTCGCAGGCCGTCGAGCGTGGGCGCGGTCACCACCGGCAGCGCCGTGCCGAGCGCGGGGAGCACCAGGGCCGCGTAGACGAGCAGCACCGGCGCCACGATCAGCGGCGAGCCAACGATCCGGCCGGTCCAGGACCAGCGCGGCGCCAGGATCATCAGCGCCCAGAACGGCGCCGCGAGCGCGAACGTCAGACTGAACAGCGCGGTGCTCATCCGACCAGCACCACCTCGGTACGGCGGGCCCGGCGGGCCAGCACCAGCGCGGTGGCCGCCGCCGTGGCCACGACCAGCGCGGCCGCCGCGGCGAGCGTGAGCCCGTCCGGCGCGAGCAGCGGCTGCCCGCGCAGGGCCTGGGCGGTCACGAGCAGCGTCAGTGCCGCGTACGCGGCCCCGCCGACGAGCACCAGCCGGGCCCGGGTCAGCTCGTCCAGCCGCCTGCCGAGGAACCGGTCGAGCAGGATCGCCAGCAGCGGCAACGCCTGCAACGCGTGCATGCCGACGAAGTGCCCGACGCGCAGGTCGCCGCCGGTGGTGCTCCAGCCGAGCAGCGGCAGCCCCGGGCCGCCGTCGGGCACCCCGACGCTGTGCGCGCCGCTGATCCCGGCGGGCGTGCCGGCCGGCTGCTGCGCCACCATCGGGAACGCGACGACCATGCCGAGCAGGGACACGGCGAGACCGAGCCGCACCGCGTACCCGCCGGCGCGGTCCGCGAGGGACCGGCGGGACAGCACGACCGCCAGCACGAGCTGGGCGGCGAACAGCACCATGATCGCCGCGCCCATGACGCTGAACAGCATTCCGTCCAGCGACGTGGTGCCGTTGAAGTGGCTGGTGGTGCCCCGGAGCACCTGACCCACGATGACGACCATCTCCACCACGGACATGGCCACGATCACGGTGGCGGCCCGCTCGGCCGCCCGGCTACGGCGGGGCAGCAGGGACAGCATCCAGGCCAGCGTGACGCCGTAGAGCACGAAGGAGATCGCGAACTTCAGCGGCTTGGCCCAGATGGGCGCGCCGGTGAGCACGCGCGGATCGGCGACGACGCCGACCGCGGCGACGACGGTGAGCACCGCCATCGCGGACACGAGGAGCATCAGGGGGCGGTGCCATCCGGCCGCCCGGTTCCGTACGGTAGTCATGCCTGTAGATGCTCGTGACGGACCGGGCCGGTCGCGCCCGCCCGCAGGCCGCGTTCGCGGCCACGGGTCGGAGGGCGTCTCCTACTCCGGGACGAGGTCGGCCGGTCAGTCCGGCAGCCGGGGCATCTCGACGCCCGGGTCGCGGCCGAGCAGGACGCCGCGGGTCAGCGCCCGCGAGCCGAAGCGGTCCCGTACCGCGTCGACGGCGGCGTCCAGCGCCGGGCCGGGTTCGGCGGTGAACGGCAGGGTGAGCTGCGTGTGCCCGGCACCGAGGTTGCCCACCGAGACGCCGAGCAGCGTGACGCCCCGTTCCGCGATCTGCGGCAGCGCGGCGCGCAGCAGGTCACGGGCGGCGGCCCGCAGCGGCCCGGTCTGCGCGGTCGGCTCGTCGAGCGTGTGCGACCGGGTGGCGCGGTGTAGTCGGCGAAGCGCAGCCGCAGCGTCACCGTGCGGCCGGTGCGGCGGGCGGCGCGCATCCGGCCGGTGACCCGGTCGACCAGCCCGGCCAGCACCGCGTCCAGGTCGGCGGGGGAGTGCGGGCCGCGTCCCAGCGCGTGCTGCGCGCCCATCGAGGAGCGGCGGCGGCCCACCTGCACCGCCCGTGGGTCGCGGTTGTGGGCCAGCGCGTGCAGGTGCCGGCCGGCGCCCGCGCCGAGCAGCGACACCAGCGCCGGCTCGTCCAGCCGGGCCACCTGCCCGACGGTACGGATGCCGCGGTCGCGCAGCCGGGCGGCGGTGACCGGGCCGACGCCCCACAGCCGCTCGACGGGCAGCGGGTGCAGGAACGCCAGTTCCCGGTCCGGCTCCACGACCAGCAGCCCGTCCGGCTTCGCCACGCCGCTGGCGACCTTCGCCAGGAACTTCGTCCGGGCCACGCCGACGGTGATCGGCAGGCCGACTTCGCGGCGTACCCGCTCCCGCAGCGTGGCCGCGACGGCGGCCGGCGTTCCGGCGAGCCGCCGCAGCCCACCCACGTCGAGGAACGCCTCGTCGATGCTGAGTCCTTCGACGAGCGGGGTGGTGTGCCGGAAGATCTCGAACACCGCCCGGCTGGCGGCCGTGTACGCGGCCATCCGGGGCGGCACCACGACGGCGTCCGGGCAGAGCCGCCGCGCCTGCCGGCCGCCCATCGCGCTGCGCACGCCCCGGGCCTTGGCCTCGTAGCTGCACGCGAGCACCACGCCGCCGCCGACGATCACCGGCCGGCCGCGCAGCCGGGGGTCGTCGCGCTGCTCGACCGAGGCGTAGAACGCGTCCAGGTCGGCGTGCAGGATGGTGGCCTCGCTCGACACTCCGCCATCCTCGCACAAATGTTCGAACGAGCGCGGCTGACCTGCCCGGACACAGACGACCGGCCGGCGGGATCACCCGCCGGCCGGTCGCGTGCGGTTACCGTCCGTAGACCTCGAGTTCGTAGAGCGAGAAGCCGTACGAGGTGGCCCGGGTGACGCCGTACATCCGCACGTAGCGGGCGCTGACCGGGGCGAACGTCACGTTGTCGACGCCGCCGTTGCCGGTGGTGGTGCTGAACACCGGCTGCCAGGAGTTGCCGTCACCGGAGACCTCGATCCGGTAGCCGGTGGCGTAGGCGGCCTCCCACCGCAGCACCGCCCGGCTGATCGTCCGGGCCGAGCCGAGGTCCACCCGCAGCCACTGGTTGTCGTTGTAGCTGCTGGCCCACCGGGTGCCGAGGCTGCCGTCGACCGCCTTCGCCGGGGTGTTGCTGGTCAGGAACTGCGTGCTGGACGCGGTGGCGGTACGGCCCTGCGCCAGGTTGGTCACCGCGTCGCCCCGGCGCGCCGGGAACGAGACGACCTGCTGGTACGTGGGCCGGTTCTGCCAGGCGATCAGCGGGTGGGTGATGCCGCCGAGCCCGGACTGGGCGATCGAGTCCGCGCACCACTGGTCGCCGGCACCGCACGAGGAGTCGCCCGGGTAGACGGTGGTCGCCGGCGCCGCGGCGGCCTGGCCGAGCGTGTCGAGCAGCGCCTGTCGGCACGCGCCCAGGTTGCCGTTGCCGCAGTACGTGCGCCCGAGCCCGCCGGCCACCGGGTCGCCGAGCACGGCCCGCAGGTCCTTGTCGACGTAACCCCACCAGCCGTACTGGAACGCCGAGCCCTTGTGCGCCTGCCCCTGCGACGCCCAGTTCACGGTGCCGTCGCGGCCACCGTTCTGGCCGCCCGAGGGCGCCTCGTTGACTTCGAGCGCGTCGACGAGCGCGGCGTACAGGTCGGGGCCGAGGCCGGGGCGGAACTGCGCCGAGGCCAGCAGCGGCCACCAGGCGTCGAAGATCCGGATGGCCTCGGCGTGCTGGTAGACCTTCGACCCGGGTGACGTCTCCACCCGCCGCGACCCGGCCTGCTGCCAGGCCCGCAGCTTGGTCACCGCGGCGGCCAGTGCCGGGTCGGTGACCGGCGTGCTGTCGAGCACCCGCAGCAGCTCGCCGAGCACCTGCTGGCCGCGCAGGTCGGTCACCGCCGCCTCGGCGGTGATCCGGACGATGTCGGCGCGGCCGACCTTGCGCTGGGCGATGGCCGCCTTCACCGGGCCGTCGAGCAGCTGACCCCGGTGCACCGCGCCGTAGCTGAAGTTGCCGTCGGCCGCGCCGAAGTCACGCGCCTGCTTGTTGTTCCAGCTGACGTAGTAGTCCTGGTTGACCGACTGCGGGTGGGCCGACGCCGGGGCGTACGTGGCGTCGTTGGTGTCCGGGTTCCAGCCGGCCCACTCGTACGCCGGCTCGGCCTTCATCGGCAGGTTCGGGTCGGAGGTGGAGGAGCGCACCGGGTTCGAGCCGGAGTTGTAGTACGCCGCCTCGGTGGAGTTGACGTAGAACCAGTTGAACGCGTACCCGACGCTGGCCGCGGACGCCCGGAACGCCGCCGCGCTGCCCATCGCCGCCGGGTCGTTGTACGCCTGGAAGCCGATCGCCGACTCGGCCTCGTGCCGGTAGGTGGAGCGCAGCTTGGTGAACGCGGTGGGCTGCCCGTTGACCAGCCCTCGGTAGGACACCAGCCCGTACTTGGTGCGCAGCGCGCGCAGCGTGTACGCGCCGGCCGGGGTGGAGTCGGCGAGCGTCGGCGACCAGGAGTTGCGCTTCTCCAGCACCTCCATGGCCACGCACTGGCCGCGGAAGAGGTAGCGGTTGGAGCGCAGCGTCGGCGCGCTGCCGTCGGTGGTGCACAGCGGCACCGCGTACGTGTCGGTCAGGTCCTGGGAGGCGGAGGTGGCGCTCCACGCGTAGTCCTGGCCGCGGCCGAGCAGCACGTAGAGGTTCAGCCCGGCGAACGCGGCGCCGCGCGCGCTGATGCCCGGTCCCTGCAGTTCCTGGAGCATGAGCAGTTGCGGGGCGAAGTAGCCGGTCTGCGGGCCGAACACGGCGACCGGGTTGCCGGTGGTGGTGTGCCGGCCGGAGACCACTACCGCGTTGGACATGCCGTGCGCCCGCAGGTTGGACAGGCCGCCGACCAGGTCCTTGGTGGCGGCGCTGGTGCCGGTGCGGGCGGCGGCTCCGCCGGTGGCGTCGTACGCGAGCGGCTCGGCGACCACGGTGCCGGCGTCGGGCAGCACCGCGCTGGTGGCGCCGGGCGGCGTCGCGCCGTACGGGAAGCTCTGCCCGTCGTGCAGCGTCAGCACGGTCTCCGGGTCGTTCTGGGAGCGGAACGCCGTCCAGACCCGGTCGCCCTCGGTCGGGCCGTACTTGGCCCGGGCGGCCACCCGCACCAGCGCGGACTGCATCTCGCTGCCGCCGCCCCCGCCGAACAGCCCGCCGATGACACCGGCGGTGGCGATCAGGTCGGTCATGGTGAAGTGCTTCGGCTTCCCGGCGCCGGTGAGCACGTACTCGCCGGGGTAGTTGTCGTCGGCGATCGACTTGTCGATGTAGGCGTTGATGCCGGCGATGTAGTCGACGACGTCGGTGTAGAGCTGCTGACCCCGGGTGCCCTTGAGGCGCAGCGCGTCGACCTGGGCCTGGAGGTCCGCCTCGCTGTAGGGCGAGTTGGCCCAGACGCTCTGTTCCAGTTCCCGGTTGCCGGGTGCGCCGCCGGCGAACGAGGTGACGTTGCCGCGGCCGACGTGCCGCAGCAGGTCCATCACCCAGAGCCGGTCCTGGGCGCCGGCGTACCCGGCGCCGAACATGGTGCCGGAGCGGGTGGTGCCGGTGACGTGCGGGACGCCGGTGGCCTTGTCCCGCACGATGGTGACGTCCGAGCGCGGCGAGATCGTGCTCTCGACCTGGGCGTCGGGGACGCCGAACGAGGCGTCGTTGTAGAAGTGGGCGATCTGCTCGTCGGTCAGCCCGGCGTAGTTGTAGACCAGGTTGGCGTACTCGTCGAGCTGGTCGCTGGAGTGCGCCGGGCGGGTGCCGAGCGCCTGGTGGGCCAGGATGCCGGCGAGCGTGGCGTTGCCGTTCTGTCCGGGGGGCAGGATGTCCGCGCACTGGCCGAGGCAGTAGTCGTCGGGGGTGAACGTGGTGGCGGCGAGCGCCGGTGACGGCGCGATGACCGTCAGGACGCTCGCGGTGAGGGCGGCGGCGGTGAGCGCCGCGAGGCGGGCACGGATGGCGGGTAATGGCATGGCGATCCTCCGGGGACGCGGAGTAGGGCCGTTCGGTACGCCCGGCTGACGGCGTCTCGGCCTCCGTGCCCGGGCGTTCTGCCCGGAGGTGAGAATGACTCATATCTATCTGCGGGCAATGATCGGCGCACCACAGCCGTCCGGGATAGCCGTCGTTCACCAGTCGTCAATGCCGACGTTTCGCCGCGATCCGTCCCGCAACGACGCGGTGGGGGTGGCGCCGTTGCCACCCCCACCGCTCTCCCCGCCGGTGCGCCGTCAGTGCTTGTGGAACGACTGACGCACCACACCCCCCACCAGCGCGCACCAGGTAGTGGTGCTGATCTTGCCGTTGGGCGGCAGTCCGTGCAGGCGCTGGAGGTCCTTCACCGCCGTGCGGGTCGCGTGGTCGTACTCGCCGGTCGGGGTGACCTCGGCGTAGCCCTTGGAGGCGAGCATGAACTGCGCGGCCACCACCGGGACGCCCGACGACTTCTGGTCCAGCTCCGGGGCCAGGGTCTCCCAGGTCGGCGCCGTGAGCGTGGCGTCGACGTCGACCGGGATGCCGTTGCGCGCCTGCCAGTCCTGGACCGCCGCGACGGTGGCCGCGTCGAACACGCCGTTCACCGGCACGGTGTAGCCGCGGAACGTGAGCAGGTACTGCGCGACCTGGACCACCGGGCCGCCGACGAAACGCCAGATGTCCGGCCAGCGGCGGGCCGGCACGTCGCCCAGCTTCGTGCCCAGCTTCTGGAACACCGCGCGGCGCAGCGCCGGGAACTCCCGGTAGAACATCGCGCCCGGGCAGAGCGTGGCGCGGAAGTCCCAGTGACCGAAGATGTCGTGCGCGTGCAGCCCGTACTGCCGGCAGATCGCGGTGCACAGCCGGGCGAGGGAGTCGAGCAGCTCCTCCGGCGGCGTCTCGGTGACGTAGGTGCCCTCGTTCTCGATGCCGATGGCTCGCCCGTTCTCGCCCGGGCAGTGCGCGGCGATCATCTGCCGGTCGCCGGCCCGCAGCCGGTCCAGGCTGCCGTGGCGTCCCTCCAGGACGTGACCGCCGCGGCTCACCGTGAAGTGCTGACCGGTGTCGGACCAGCCGTTGCCGTCCATGTGCAGGTCCTGGCAGTCGCGGGCGAGCTGCTTGGCGTGTTCCTCGGAGTAGTCCGTGACGTTCGGGAACGCCATGTGGTGCACGATGATCTTGTTGGTCGGGATCGCGCTCACCGACAGCGGGTCGGCCGGCGGGCGGGCGGCCCACTCGTCGCAGCTGATGATCCAGTCGAGGTCCGCGCCCGGCGCGGCCTGCGCGGCGGCCGGCAGGGCGAGCTCACTGCCGACGACCGCGACCGCGGCGGCGCCGAGGCCGGCCCGCAGCAGCGTACGGCGGTCCAGCTCGGGGTGGTCGAAGTGCATCTCGCCTCCTCGATGGCCCGGCCGGCGCCGGGCGATGTAAAGGAACTGCAACGACTGCGCGCGTGGTGGAGAATATTGCCAAGCTCGCGCGGCGCGCCAGAGGACAAAAGCGACGTTCGCCGGCCGGTGGGCCGGTTGCTCCTACCGCCGGAGTAGGCGATCTCACGTCCGCTGACCGGGACGGACCATGGTCTTCCGCGACCCGCCGTGGCAGCCTGGGCCGGTGCAGTCGCCCAGCCTGACCGGGATCGTCGTGCTCGTCGCGGTGCTCGCGGCCGCCACCGCGTTCGGCTGGTGGCGCCGCCGCCACGACGGGCGGCTGCGCGCCGTCCGGAAGCGCCCATCGGCCGCCGACGCGCCGCACCGGGCCATCCTCACCGCCCTCGGGGTACGCCCCGGCGAGGTCACGCTGGTCCAGTTCTCCGCACCGGTCTGCGCGCCCTGCCGGGCCGCCCGCCGGGTGCTCGCCGACGTCGCCGCCCGCGTCGACGGGGTCGCGGTGCGGGAGGTCGGCGTGGACGAACACCTCGACGCGGCCCGGGAACTGGACGTGTGGCGCACCCCGACGGTGCTGCTGGTGGACGCCGCCGGCCGCGTGGTGCGCCGCGCCGCCGGCGTGCCCGACCGCGACGACCTGATCGACGCGCTCACGGCCGGGGCGGCGCGATGACCGGCGTGCGGCTGACCCGCCGCCGGGTGGTGGACCACGGCCGGCTCGCCACGAGCCTCTGTGCGGCGGCGCGTCCCGCCTGACCGACCGCCCCCGCACGAACGGACCCACCCCATGCTGCTCGACCCCCGAGGACCGCGCTTCGCCGCCGTCCTCACCACAGTCGTCCTCGCGATCGTCCTCGTCACCGGCTCCGGGCCGCTCCTGCTCGCCCAGGCCGTCGTGTTCGCGCTCACCGCCCTGAACCCGCGCGTCGGCCCGTACGGCCTGCTGTTCCGCGCCCTGGTGGCGCCCCGGCTGGACCCGCCGGCGGAGCTGGAGCCGGTCGCGCCGGTGCGCTTCGCCCAGGTCGTCGGCCTGGTCTTCAGCGTCGCCGGCGCGGCCGGCTGGTTCGCCGGGCTGCCCGCGCTCGGCCTGGCCGCCACCGGTGCGGCGCTGGCCGCCGCGTTCCTCAACGCCGCGTTCGGCCTCTGCCTCGGCTGCGAGGCGTACCTGACGATCCGGCGGCTGGCCGGACGCCCGCTCGCCGCCCGGGTGGCGGTGCCCCCGCGCTGAGGTTGCGCCCGTACGCTGGCCCCGGGCGGACGGGGGGGAGTGGCATGGCGGGTCGCGGGCGGCTGGACCGGCGCAGCGTGCTCGTGGCCGCGGGCGGGCTGGTGGTCGCCGGGATCGGCGTGCCGGTCGGGCTGGCCGCCACGAACGACCGGCCGCCGCCCCCGCCGCGCGGCCGGCGGCCGGTCAGCATGGCGATGCACCTGCACGCCTCGTTCAGCGAGGGCGTGGCCAGCTACGCCGCCCACCTCGACCAGGCCCGGCGCAACGGCGTCGACGTGCTCTGGTGGACCGACCACGACTTCCGGGTCGCCGCCCACGACCACCGCCGGGTCGTCCACTTCGACGGCCCGGAGGAACGCGAGGGCGGCCTGGCCTGGACCTGGCAGCCCGCCACCGAGGGACGGCTGAGTGCCTCGGCCGCCGACTTCGTGGACGCGCCGGACGCCCTCGACGGCCCGGGCCGCGCGCTGCGCCTGACCGCCGCCGGTTCCGGCACCCACTGGTACGCGGGCAAGGCGTGGAACTGGACGCACACCTCAAACATCTCCGACACCACGCTGCACCTCGACGTACGCCCCGAAGCCGCCGGCCGGGACGCCACGCTCACCGTGGAACTCGCACTGTCGCACCACCCGGCCGGACCCGGGCGGCCCGCCGGGCAGCTCGTGCTGCGCTACCGCCTCGGTGGCGTCGACACGGTCCGGCACACGGTGGACGGCCGGCACGGCACCGTCGAGCTGCCCGCCCCGCCCGGCGCGTGGCGGCGGCACACGTTCGGCCTGCTCGCCGACGTACGGCGGCTCTGGCCCGACATCGTCGCCGGGGACAACTCGCTGCGCGGACTGCGCCTCGGCGTGACGGTGGCCGGTGGCGGGCGCGGCACCTACCTGGTGGACCGGCTCGTCTTCGACCGCGCCCGCCGCGCCGGCCAGGCGGGCGAGGAGCTGCGCGCCGAGGTGCTGCGCGGCTACGACGGCGCGTACCCCGGCGTCACCCACCACCGGGCGTACGAGGTGTCGATGGTGCGGCACCTCAACTGGTTCGGCGGCGACGGCACGCTGCCGCGCTTCCCGTCCCCGCCGTACCGGGACAACGACGTCGACGCCACCGAGCGGATGGTGGAGTTCCTGCACGCGCACGGCGGGGTGGTGTGCTGGAACCACCCGCTGGACACCGAACGCCGCGAATCACTGGCCCGCCTGCTGGTCAGCCGCAACGCGCTCGGCGTCGACCTGATCGAGATCGGACGCCGGCCGGTCGAGGACCACCTCTGGGCGTACGACGTGGCGGCCCGCAACGCGATCCCGCTCACCGCCGTCGGGGTCACCGACGACCACGACGGCACCGACTGGCGGGCCGGCCGGGACCGCAACGTCACCTCGGTGTGGGCGGCCTCGACCGGCCGGGACGACCTGGTCGCGGCGCTGCGCGCCGGGCAGGCGTGGTTCGCCGACCTGGCCGGCTACCGGGGCGCGCTGGACCTGGAGCTGGGCGGCCGCAGCGCGATGGGCGCGCTCGCCGTGCTCGCCGAGGACACCGTCACGGTGCGGCTGCGCGCCACCGACCTGCCCGCCGGGGCCACGCTGGAGACGGTCACCGGCGAGGTCGACCGGGCCGGTGTCGCGGACCCGACACCGGCGGTCCGGGTCGGGCAGGTCCCCTGGCGGCAGTTGCGGCAGGGCTGGCACGACCTGCCGGTGCGCGTCGGCGCCGGCACGTACGTCCGCACCCAGGTCCGCGACCGCGACGGCGAGATAGTCGGCGCGAGCAACCCCCTCTGGCTGCTCCGCACCCCTCCACCCGCAGGCATCCCCCCACCCCGCCGCCGCTGAACCCGCGCCCCCTCTCCCGCCGTGCTCCCTTTCCGCCGATCATGAAGTTGACGGCGATTTCTGTCCTCTTTGTCCCTGTCAACTTCATGATCGACGAGCTGACTGTGGTTGCCGGGGTCTGGTAATCGTGGCGGTGTGTCCGATACCGACCACCTGCCGCGCCGCGCCGTGCCGCCCGAGCGCCCGGGCGCCGGTCGGCGTCCGGAAGCAGCCGTTGCGGCGATGGCCGGCGGCTGCGCCACGGTGAGAATGACGAGCGAGGCGGCGTCCGACATCCGCCCGTGGGACGCCGTGGAGTCTGCAGAATGAGCGGCTGGGAACTGTCCGGATACACCCCGGTCCGCCGGCTCGGCGCCGGCGCGTCGGGCAGCGTCGTGCTCGCCACCCACGACGCGACAGGCACCCCCGTCGCGATCAAGTACCTGATCCGCGACCTGGGCGAGGACTCCGCGTTCCGGACCGCGTTCCGCACCGAGGCCCGGCTCCTCGGCGAGATCGACGACCCGCACGTCAGCCGCCTCTACGAGTACGTGGAGAGCCCGCACGGCGCGGCCATCGTGATGGAACTGGTCGACGGCGTCTCACTGCGCCAGATGCTGCGCGAACACGGCCCGACCACACCCGAGGCCGCGCTCTGCGTCCTCAAGGGCTCACTCGCCGGCCTGGCCGCCGCACACGCCCACGGTGTCGTGCACCGCGACTACAAACCGGAGAACGTGCTGGTCACCGGCGCCGGGCTGAGCAAACTCGCCGACTTCGGCATCGCCATGCCGATCGGCCAGGGCTCCGACACCACGGTGTCCGGCACGCCCCGCTACATGGCCCCCGAGCAGTGGACCGGCGCCCCGGCAAGCCCCGCGTGCGACGTCTACGCCGCCACCGCCACGTTCTTCGAGTGCCTCACCGGCCGGCCCCCGTACCAGGGGCCGGACCTGTTGTCCCTGCGCGACCAGCACGCCAGCGCGCCGATCCCCGCCGAGGCGGCACCCCCGCCGGTGCACGAACTGCTGCGCCATGGCATGGCCAAACGCCCCGACGAGCGCCCGCCGTCCGCCGAGGCGTTCCTGGAGCTGCTGGAACGGGTCGCCGGCACCGGCTACGGCCCGGAATGGGAGGAACGCGGGCTGCGCGAGCTGGCCCGGCGGGCAGCGCTGCTGGCCGCGCTGTGGCCGTTCCCGGACCGGGCCGAGGGCGCCACCGCCGTCGCGCACACCGAACTCGGCACGACCACCACCGGCCGGGGCGGACGGTTCCGCAAGGGCCGCACCCGTACCGCGCTCGCCGCCGGCGCCCTGGTCGCCGCAGTCCTGGCCGGGGGCGCCGGCTACAGCTACGCCGCCCACGACGACACGTCCGCCGCGGGTCCGACCGGCCCCGCGAGCGCCGCCCCCGTCACCACCGGCGCACCCGTACCGGACCCGACCGGCACCGCGCCGCCCAGCCCGTCACCGACACCCAGCCCGTCCACCGTGTCCGCCGCGCCGCCACCTCCCGCGCCGCCGGCCACCCCCGACCCGACCGGGACGCCGACCCGAACCGGCACACCCACCCCCAGCGCGTCACGCACCACCAGCCCGCCCCCACCGGACGTGACAGCGCCGGTCGTGGACGGCGTCAGCGCCGACCCGGGCGAACTGGACCCGAAGGGATGCCCCTACGGCGCGAAGAGCAGCACGGTCACCGCCACCGTCACCGACGACCGCAGCGGCCCGGCCGCGCTCACAGTCACCTTCGGCTACACGGTCGACGGCGCCACCGGCACGATCCGGATGGCCGCCGCCGGGCGCGGGCTGTTCACCGGCACGCTCGGGCCGCTGTCCACGCCCAAGCGCAGCGCCCGCATCCCCATCCGGGTCACCGCCGCCGACGCCGCCGGCAACACGACCACCTCGACGTCACCGGTGTACGTGACGCTCTACCACGACTGCACCCCCGGCTAGGAGTACGACAGTGCCCGCTGCCCCGCACCGCAGCCCGTCCCGGGGACGGTCGGCGTGACCCGCCCCGACGAGCCCACCGAGGCGCTGCCCACCCGCGCCCTGCCGATCACCGGCGCCGCGGACACCGCCGAGCCCACGGTCCACCTGACCGCTATCCCCGGCGGGGACGACCGCACCGCAGACCTCGCCGCCTCGGCCACGCCGACACCGGCGGATGCCGAACCGACTGTGCACCTGCCCCCAGGCGGGGCAGACGACGCGGGCGAGGCGACCGTTCATCTCCCGGCGGCTCCGGACAGCGGGGCGGGGCAGGCCACCGTCTACCCGCGTCCGAGCGCGGAGCCGGCCCCGCGTCCCGGTGCGGAACCGACAGCATCGTGGCAGCCCACCGCCTCCTGGCAGCCCACCGGCGTACCGCATCGGGGCCAACCCGCCGGGACGGCGGCGACGGGCGCCGGGGCGTACCCGGATCGGAGCGGCCACGCGCGGGCGGCGAGCGGCGTGCCGGCCCCCGGCGGTGAGCTGCGCTTCGGGCCGGGCGTGCCGGCGACGCCGCCGCCCGCGCCGCACTGGCCCACCGCGCCCCCGGTCCGCCCGCGCCCGGTCTGGCGTCGCGTCGTCTCGGTGCTGTCCACGCTGCTCACCGTGGTGCTGCTGCTGACTGTCGGCCTCTACCTGTGGCAGCGGCTGCGCCCGCTGGAGGTCGAGGGGGTCACCGTGGCGGTGCCCCGGCCCGCCGGTGTCGCCTGCGACGTGACAGTCGACGTGGTGGCCACCGTGCGCACCAACGGGCGCGGCGGGACGATCAGGTACCAGTGGTTCCGCTCCGACGCGCCGCCCGGCGCCGTGCTCACCGAGCGGGTCGGCAGCGGGCAGCACACGGCGGCGCTCACCCTGAAGTGGACGTTCACCGGGGCCGGGACGACCACCGGGATCGCCACCGTCAACATCATCGAACCGTCGACGGCGCAGGCCAGCACCCGGGTCGTCTACCGCTGTCCCGGCGGCTGACCCGCGTTTCCCCGCGCGCGGGTCCGGGTAGCCCCACCCGAACAGACCTGGACCACGTACGTGGAGGCCCTTCGATGAGAGACAACTTCGGGGACGCGGTGGGCGACGCGTTCCGTTCGGTGATGCTGTTCCTGCCCAAGGCGGTCGCGTTCGTCGCGATCCTGATCGTCGGCTGGCTGATCGCCAAGGCCGTGCTGAAGCTCGTGGACAAGGTGCTGGAGCGGGTCCACTTCGACCGGGCCGTCGAGCGCGGCGGGATCAAGACCGCGCTGGCCCGCTCGAAGTACGACGCCAGCGACATCGTCGCGAAGCTGGCCTACTACGGCGTGCTGCTGGTGACGCTGCAGCTCGCGTTCGGCATCTGGGGCCCGAACCCCATCTCCGACCTGATCGCCGGTGTGATCGCCTGGCTGCCCCGGGCGTTCGTCGCCATCGTCATCGTGGTGGTCGCCGCGGCCATCGCCCGCGCGGTGAAGGACATCATCTCCAGCGCGCTCGGCGGCCTCTCGTACGGCCGGGTGCTGGCGAACCTCGCCTCCGTGTTCATCCTGGGCCTCGGCGTCATCGCCGCGCTCAACCAGATCGGCGTCGCCACCACAGTCACCACCCCGGTGCTGATCGCGGTGCTCGCCACCGTGGGCGGCATCCTGGTCGTCGGCGTCGGCGGCGGGCTGGTCCGGCCGATGCAGAGCCGCTGGGAGAACTGGCTGACCCGGGCCGAGGAGGAGTCGCGGACCATCGCCACGCACGCCCGCGCGTACCAGGCCGGCCGTCGTGACGTCGAGGCCCGTCTGGCCGCCACCGGCCCGTACGCGGACTCCGAGCTGACCCAGCCGGTGAGCCGCGACGCCGAGGCGGACCGCACGCAGCCGGTCCCGGCCTACCCGGCCACCGCCGGCGCGGATGTCACCGAGCCGGTGCCCTCGCCGGCGGGCGCGGAGGCCACGCAGCACATCCCGGCGTACGCGGACTCCGACCGCACCCAGCCGACCACGCCGCGTCAGCCGACCGCCGAGCAGGCCGCGGACAGCGAGGCCACCATGGTCATCCCGCAGGCCGACGTGGAGAAGTTCCGCCGCTGACCAGACAGCAGCGACGAATCGGGGCGGGACCGCGCGGTCCCGCCCCGATCTCGTGCCCGCCGCGGGACAACCGGGACGCGTCGCGGCGGATAGGATCCCGGCATGACCTGGCGATGTTGATGCCTTCCTGAGCGACGAGGCCGCGGGCCGCCGCGGACGCCGTGCATTCCGACCGGTGTCCGTCACGTCCCGTGGGAAGGTTCCATGCTCGTCGCTCCTGCCCGCGTACCAGCGACCCGCCGTCTGGCGGCGACGCTCTACGGGTACGCGTTCCTCACCGACCTCGTCCTGCTCTACCCGCTCTACGTGCTGCTGTTCGCCGACACCGGGTTGTCGGTCGGGCAGATCTCCTCGCTGTTCGTACTCTGGGCGGCCACCGGCATCGTGCTGGAGGTGCCCTCCGGCGTGTGGGCCGACGCGGTGTCGCGCCGCCTGCTGCTCTGCCTGGCGCCGCTGCTGGCCGCCGCCGGGTTCGCACTCTGGGTGCTGCTGCCGTCCTATCCGGCGTTCGCCGTCGGCTTCCTGCTCTGGGGCGCCGGTGGCGCGCTGCGCTCCGGGGCGCTGGAGGCGCTGGTCTTCACCGAGCTGGAACGCCTCGGCGCGGCCGACAGGTACGCCCGGCTGATCGGCCGGACCCGCACCGCCGAGGTGCTCGGCGCGGTCGGATCAGGGGTGCTCGCCGGGCCGGTGTACGCGCTCGGCGGCTACCTCGCGGTCGGCGTGGCGAGCGTGGCCACGTGCCTGCTGGCGGCGGCTGTCGCGGCCCGCTTCCCGGAACACCGCCGACCACCGTCCGCGCCGGTCCCGGGCGAGCCGTACGGGCCGCGCGCGAGTGCCGCGCCGGGGGAGGGGCCGGGTGACGACGAGCCCGGCTGGCTGGACAGCCTGCGCCTGGGCCTGCGCGAGGTGCGGGCCGATCGCCGCGTCCGCGCCGCCGTACTGCTGGTCGCGGCCGTCACCGCGATCTGGGGTGGGCTCGACGAGTACACCGGGCTGCTGGCCGCCGACATCGGCATGGCCGAGGTGGGCGTACCGCTGCTGCTCCTGCTGGTGTGGGCCGGGATGACCGTGGGCGGGCTGCTCGCGCCGCTGGGCGAGCGGCTGTCCCACCGCGGGTACGCCGGCCTGCTGGTGTTCGCGGCAGCGGCGACCGCCGCCGGTGCGCTGCTGCGGCACCCGGCGGCGTTCGTGCTGCTGGCTGCCGCGTTCGCCGCGTTTCAGTTGGCCACCGTGCTCGCCGACGTGCGGCTCCAGGCCCGGATCACCGGGTCGGCCCGGGCCACCGTCACCTCGCTCGCCGGAATGGCCACCGACCTGACCATCGTCGCCTTCTACGCGGGGTACGGGCTGCTCGCCGGTGCGGTGGGCAACCCGGCTGCCTTCGCGGTCGCGGTGCTGCCGTACCTGCTGGTGGCGCTCTGGCTGCTCACCGGTCGAGCGTGAATCGCCAGAAAGGGGACCAATAGTCGTGTTCGCGGCCTAGCGTTGGTCCGGGAATTCGGCGACCCCGGGAGACGATCGCGGTGACGTTGGAAGCAGAGCGCACGCTGCGCGACGAGGAGCTGACCGGGCTGGCGGACCTGGCCGCCCAGCTACGGGTGGACGCGATCAGGTGCAGCACGATGGCCGGCTCCGGGCATCCCACGTCCAGCCTGTCCGCCGCCGACCTGCTCGCCGTGCTCGTCGCCCGGCACCTGCGCTACGACTGGTCCTACCCGGGCAACCCCGGCAACGACCACCTGATCTTCTCCAAGGGGCACGCCTCCCCACTGCTGTACGCGGTGTTCCGCGCCACCGGCGCGATCAGCGAGCAGGAGCTGCTGGAGACGTACCGGCGATCCGGGTCGCGCCTGCAGGGCCACCCCACGCCGGTGCTGCCCTGGGTGGACGTCGCCACCGGCTCGCTCGGGCAGGGCCTGCCGGTCGGCGTCGGGGTGGCGCTCGCCGCCCAGTACCTCGACCGGTCGCCCGCGCACGTCTGGGTGCTCTGCGGCGACAGCGAGACCGCCGAGGGATCGGTCTGGGAGGCGCTGGACAAGGCCGGCCACTACGGGCTGCGCAACCTCACCACGATCGTGGACGTCAACCGGTTCGGCCAGCGCGGCCCCACCGAACTGGAGTGGGACCTGGACACCTACCGGCGGCGCGTCGAGGCGTTCGGCTGCCAGGCGATAGTCGTCGACGGCCACGACCCGGGCGCGATCGACGAGGCGTACGGGCAGGCACGCGACGCCACCGGACCGGCAGTGGTGCTGGCCCGCACGGTCAAGGGCAAGGGCGTGCCCGAGGTGGAGAACGACCCGGCCTGGCACGGCAAGCCGTTCGACCCGGAACTGGCCGACCGGGCCGTGCGGGCGCTCGGCGGCCCCCGGCGCATCCGGGTCGCCGGACCGAAACCCCCCGCCGCGCCGCGCACCGCCCCGGCCGAGCACGGACAGCCGGAACTGCCGCGGTACTCCCGTGGCGCGAAGGTCGCCACGCGGGACGCGTACGGTGACGCGCTGCGCGCCCTCGGCGCCGCCCGGCCCGACGTGGTCGCGCTCGACGGCGAGGTCAGCGACTCCACCCGGGCGGAGAGCTTCGCCACCGCGTACCCGGATCGGTTCTTCCAGATGTTCATCGCCGAACAGCAGCTCGCCGCCGCGGCGGTGGGCCTGGCGGTGCGCGGCTACCGGCCGTTCGCGGCGACGTTCGCCGCGTTCTGGTCCCGGGCCTACGACTTCATCCGGATGGCCGGGGTGTCCCGCGCCGACATCGCGCTGGTCGGGTCGCACGCCGGGGTGGAGATCGGCGCGGACGGCCCGTCCCAGATGGGGCTGGAGGACATCGCGGCGCTGCGCGCGGTGCCCGGCTCCACGGTGCTCTGCCCGGCCGACGCGGTCTCCTGCGCGGCCCTCGTCGCCCAGATGCCCGACCACCCGGGGGTCAGCTACCTGCGGACGACGCGCGGCAAGTACCCGGTGCTCTACGACGACGCCGAGCCGTTCCCGATCGGCGGCAGCCGGATGGTGCGCGACGGCGGGGACGTGGCGCTGCTCGGCACCGGCGTGACGGTGCACCTGTGCCTCGCCGCCGCCGACGAACTGACCCGCGAGGGCATCGACGCCCGGGTGATCGACCTGTACTCGATCAAGCCGGTGGACCGGCAGCGCCTGGCCGAGACCGTCGTGGAGACCGGCGGGCGGCTCGTCGTGGTCGAGGACCACTACCCGGAGGGCGGGTTGGGCTCGGCGGTGCTGGAGGCGCTCGCCGACCTGGGCGAACCGGCCCGGGTCAACCACCTTGCGGTACGCGGGCTGCCCGGTTCCGGCACCCCCGCCCAGCAGTTCGACCGGGCCGGCATCGGCGTCGGCGCGATCGTCTCGGCGGCGCGGGCCCTGGCCTGAGCGCCTGTTCGCCGGGGCCGGCGGTGTTTGCCGAGACCGGCGGCGGGTAGCCACGCTGCCGTTGCGACGGGAGGACGGACGATGGCCGAACCGGAGTTCTACGCGCGGGTGTCCGCCCGCGCCGGCGTACCGGTCGAGACGGCCCGCGCGCTGACCGAGGCGACGCTGCGCACGCTCGCCGAACGGATCAGCGGCGGCGAGGCCGACGACCTGTCCGCGCACGTCGCGCACGAGCTGCGTCCGCTGCTGGCACGCGCCCGGGTCGAAGACCCCGAGGCCTTCGGGTACGACGAGTTCCTGCGCCGGGTCGCCGAGCGCTCCGGCGCTACCCCGTCCGACGCCGAGCGCGGCGCGCGGGCGGTGTTGCAGGCGCTGCACCGGGTGATCGGGCCGGCCCAGTTCAACCGGGCGTTGTCCCAGCTGCCCCGGGAGATCGCCGAGCTGGCGCAGCCCACCCCGCGTCCCGCCTAGGTGTAAGGAAGGGCCCCTTATTAACGCCTCCGGTAGAGGAAGGGCCCCTTGTTAACACCCGCCGCCAACGTCGGAGCCGGGGGCGGCGTCACTCGGGCAGCGCGTCGACGTAGACCCAGCGGCCGTCCTCGCGGGCGAAACGGCTGTGCTCGGCCAGCACACCCGCCCGGCCGCCCTCGCGGTAGTGCGCCCGGAACCGGACCGTACCGGCGCTGTCGAACAGGCCGCCCTGCCCGGTCTCCACGATCTCCAGCCGGGTCCAGCGGGTGCCCGGCTCCAGCTCCAGCCGGTCGGGCCGGGTGCTGGAGTGCCAGCTGTGCCGCAGGTAGGCGGCGTCGCCGAGCGCGAACGCGCTGAACCGGGACCGCATCAGCGCCTCCGCGGTCGCCGCCGTCGCCTCGCCCCGGTGGACCGGGGCGCAGCAGTCCGCGTACGGCCGGCCGGTGCCGCACGGGCAGGTCGCCGGACGTTCGCCCCGTCTCGCCATGCCACGATTCTTCCAAGCGCCGGGGAGGTGTTAACAGGGGGCCCTTCCTCTACCGGAGGCGTTAACAGGGGGCCCTTCCTTACACCGCAACCCGGTACGCTCCCCGGACCATGAGCGTGAGCCCGACTCAGCGTGATCTCGACCCGGGACAGGTCCGCCGCTACCTCACCGCCTCGCTCGGATCCGGTGCCGAGGTGGCCGACTGCGGGCCGCTGACCGGGGGCGGGTTCGCCGCCGTCTGGCAGGTACGCCTCACCGACGGCCGCGACGTGGTGCTCAAGGTCGGTCCGCCGCCGCACGTGCCGTTGCTGCGCTACGAGCGGGACATGATCGGCGCGGAGGCGCACTACCTGCGCCTGGTGGCCGACCGCGCACCGGAGGTGCCGACGCCGGCGCTGCTGCACCACGGCGCCGACCCCGAGCTGGGCGACTGGCTGCTCATGGCGCGGCTACCGGGTCGTACCCTCTGGGATCTGAGCCGGGCCGGCGCGGACGTCGGGCCGCTGCGCGCGGAGTTCGGCCGCGCGCTCGCCGCGCTGCACACGGTCACCGGAGTGCGGTACGGCTACGACGGCGACCGGGCCTCCGGCGCGACCTGGCGGGACGCCTACACGGCCATGGTGGACGACATGCTCGCCGACGCCGCGGACTGGGCGGTGCCGCTGCCGCTGCCCGCGTCCCGGATCCGGGCGCTGGTGGCGCGGCACGCGGCGGTGCTCGACGCGGTCGACCGTCCGGCGTTGCTGCACTTCGACGGCTGGGCCGGGAACGTGCTCGCCGTCGACGGGCCGGACGGCACGCCGCGCCTGAGCGGCCTGGTCGACGGCGAGCGGTACCTGTGGGGCGATCCGCTGATGGACCTGGTGTCGCCGCTGCTGTTCCGGCGCGCCGAGGACGAGCCGGACGACCCGCTGGTACGCGCCTACCGGGCGGCGGCGCCGTTCCCGCTCGACGACGGGGCGCGGCGGCGGCTCGGGCTCTACCGGCTGTACCTCTACCTGCTGATGACCGTCGAGATGCCCAGCCGGAACATCACCGCCGACAACGACCCGGGCCGGGTGGAGCTGCTGGCGGAACTGCTCGGCGCGGAACTGGCCGACCTGGCGGACTGAGCGTCACCGGGTCGCGGTGGCGAAGACGACGATGTTGTCCGGGTAGCTGCCGGTCCGCGGGTCGAACCGCCCGCCACACGTGATCAGCCGCAGCCGCGCCGCCGCGTCGCCGCCGTAGACCCGCGCGGTGGGGAAGCGCTCCTTCGGGTACGCCCCGACGCCGTCCACAGTGAACGTCGCGGTCCGGCCGTCGGCCCGCAGCACCCGGATCGTGTCGCCGCCGCGCAGCCGGCCGAGGTCGAAGAAGACCGCCGGGCCGTGCTGCGAGTCGACGTGCCCGACCAGCACCGCGTTGCCGGCCTGGCCGGGGGCGGGACCGGGGTGGTACCAGCCGGTGACCTCCGGGCGTTCCAGCGGCGGCACCTCGAGCGCGCCGTCCGCGTCGGTGGCGACCGGGACGATCTCGGCGTCGACGCCGATGCGCGGGACGGTGATCCGCACCGGCGTGGACCGGGGCAGCGCCGGGCCTGCCGTACCCGGTCGTTCGGTGGCGGGCGCGGCGGAGACGCCGGGCTGCGGTGGTGACGCCGACGTGGTGCCGAGCCCGGCCGAGACCAGTCCGGTCCCGGTGGCGGCGGCGACGGTGACGGCGGTGACCAGGACGGCGGTGTGCAGGCGCGACCGGCGCTGCGACTCCGACAGCATCCCACCTCCGTTCGACGGGGACGCGGCGCCCGCGCCGGAGCATCCGGCGCGGGCGACCGCTCGGCGAGCCGGTCAGGCGACGGCGTCCGCGCGGCGCCGGCGGATGACCGCGTACGCGCCTCCGGCGAGCGCCCCGGCGGCCAGCACGCCACCGGCGATCAGCACCCCGGTGTCGCCGTCGCGCCCGCCGCCACCGGCCTGCGCGCCGCCGATCGGCGTGACGGTGAACGTGGCGCTGCCGCCGTCGCTGCCGTCGCCGCAGGTGGTGGCGACGGTGTACGTGCCGAGCGTGAACCCGGCGGTGAACAGTTCGGCGCTCAGGCCACCGCCCGCGGCCGCAGTGGTGGACCGGACGTTCTGGTCCCGGTCCGGGCCGGTGACCCGGAAGATCGCGTCACCGGCGTTCGGGTTGCACGTCGTGGTCAGCACGACGGTGCCGCCGACCGGGGTGGTGGCGGGTGAGACTCTGGTGTCCGCCAGCGCGGCGGCCGGGAGCAGCAGTGCGCCGAGGCCCACGCCGAACGCCGCCGATCCGAGAAATGACTGTGCCTTCATCCGCGTCTTCCCTCACTTTTCGTCCGCTGTAGGCGTGGGACGTCGTTCGGGTGGCCAACTCCGTGACGAGCACCGGTGTGGCCAACACTAGGAGGGTTGCGGCGGTCACTGGGGGTAATTGAGAAATCTTCGTTGCCGTCCGGTGTGCTCCCTGCCGCCACGAGACGGCGGACATGCCGGGCCAGGCCGGGCGGCGAGCCGTCACGGTTGGCCGCGTCTGGGTCCGCTGTCCGGTTCGGCGCCTACCGGGCCGGCGGCTCCGGCCGGACCAGTCCGGTGTCGTACGCGAGCACCACCGCCTGGATCCGGTCGCGCAGGTCCAGCTTGGTGAGGATCGCCGAGACGTGGGTCTTCACGGTGGCGGTGCTCAGGTGCAGCCGGGCGGCGATCTCCGCATTGGACAGTGCCCGCGCGGTGAGTGTCAGCACCTCCCGCTCGCGGGCGGTCAGCACGGCGAGGGCGTCGCCGGTGGGCGCGGGCGCGGGCAGCCGGTCGGCGTACCGGTCCAGCAGCCGCCGGGTCACTGTGGGCGCGAGCAGGGCCTCGCCGCGCGCCACCACGCGTACCGCCTCGGCGAGGTCGGCCGGGCGGGTGTCCTTGAGCAGGAACGCGCTGGCCCCGGCGCGCAACGCGGCGTAGACGTGTTCGTCCAGGTCGAAGGTGGTCAGCATGACCACCCGGGCCGGGTTGCCGGCGGCCACCAGGTCGCGGGTGGCGGCGATGCCGTCGCGCCGGGGCATCCGCACGTCCATCAGCACCACGTCCGGCCTCGTCCGGGTCGCCACCGCGACCGCCTCGACGCCGTCGGCGGCCTCGCCGACCACACTCAGGTCGGGCCGCGCGTCGAGGACTGTGCGCAGCCCGGCGCGGATCAGTTCCTGGTCGTCGGCGACCACCACCCGCACGGTCACCGGCCCGCTCCGACCGGCAGTCGCGCGTGGACCCGGAACCCGCCGGCCGGCAGCGGGCCGGCGTCGAGCGTGCCGCCGAGCAGCCGGGCCCGCTCCCGCATGCCGACGATGCCGCGCCCGGTGGGCGTACCGGGCCGGCGGGCGGGCGCCGGGCCGTCGTTGACGACCTCCAGCCGCAGTACGCCGTCGCGGTAGTGGACGTCGACGTCGGCGCGTGTGGCGTGCCCGTGGCGCAGCGCGTTCGTCAGTGACTCCTGCACGATCCGGTACGCCGACAGTTGCACCCCGCCGGGTAGCGCCTCGCCGTCGCCCTCCCGGTGCAGCGTCACCGGCAGGCCGACCGCCCGTACGGCGTCGGCGAGCGCGTCGAGCTGCGCCAGCCCCGGCTGTGGCCCGCCCTGCTCGGACCCGTCGTCGACGGCGAGCGCGTGCAGCATGGCCCGCAGTTCGGTCAGCGCCGACCGGGCCGCCGTGTCGATCGCGGCGAGCGCGGCGCGGGCCTGCGCCGGGTGCTCGTCGAACACGTCCTCGGCGGCGGCGGCCTGCACCGCGATGACCGCGACGTGGTGCGCCACCACGTCGTGCAGTTCCCGGGAGATGCGTTCCCGCTCGGCCGCCAGCACCTGCCGTTCCCACGCGCAGCGCCGTTGCGCCTGGCCCCGTTGCAGTTCGCCGAGCGTCCAGCTCAGGCCCAGCGCGGTCACCGCCAGCAGCAGGTCCCGCCAGCCGCCGGTGACCAGCTTCCACGGCGTGGGCGCCAGCAGCAGCCCGAGCGCGACGAGCGAGTACCGGGGCGGGCGCAGCCGGGCCACGTACGCCATCGGGATGGCGACCAGCCCGAGCCAGCCGAGTTGCGGGCAGAGCGCCTCCAGGCCGACGCCGGCCAGCGCGGCGACGCCGACGGCGTACCCCGGGTGGCGCCGGATCCACAGCAGACAGCTCGCCTGCGCCACGGCGAGGCCGACCGCGACGGCGGTCGCGCCGGTCGTGTCCGGGCCGGCGTCGGAGGCCAGCAGCGCGAGCAGGCACACGGCGAGGCTCGCGGTGGCGATGCCGCCGTCGAGCAGCAGCAGGAACCGGGACCGGGACGCGCACCTCATGTCCGGATGCTAGGCCGCCGGTCCACCGCTTCTCATCGGTCGCCAGACGGAGATCCGCGCCGGTGGTCGGTCCAGCGACGGAGCCGGAAACCGCTCCGCGGCCCGATCCGCGCGGCGGCCCGCCGGACCTAGCGTTTCCGGCAGTCGTCCCGATGTGGAGGAGTCACCGATGGAGACCACGATCCCGACCGTCGCCACCCGCCCGAACCGCCGCCGGGACCGCCTGCTCACGGTGTTCGCGGCGACCGTCGCCGCGCTGCTGGGATGGGTGGTCGCGGTACCGGTCGCCGGGGTGGACCTGATCGCGCGCAGCGGCTCGACGGACCAGCGGGTGACGCCGGTGGCGGTGGCGGTGAGCACGCTGCTCGCCGGGCTGGCCGGCTGGGCGCTGCTGGCCCTGCTGGAGCGGCTCACCGCCCGCGCCCGGACGGCCTGGACGGTGGTCGCGGGCCTGGTGCTGCTGGTGTCCCTGCTCGGGCCGCTGGGCGGGGGAGTGGGGCGTGCGGCGACGCTGACGCTTGTGGTGTTGCACCTGGTCGCGGGCGCGGTGCTGATCACCGGCCTGCGCCGGACCGCCGCCCGCTGACGGCCGGCGATCCGCTGATGGTCCGGACCGCCGCGACGGGGGCAGGCGGCCCGGACCATCAGAACCAGCCTCCTAGGATGGCTTGCGCGATGTGACGCCCGAAATTCCTCCGCCACCGATGTCGAGAACGCCAGGGCGGCTTCGTCCCCGGAGTGAACGCGGCCAGAATGGGTCGCACCCTCCACGAGGAGACACAGATGAAGTACCTGCTCCTGAAGCACTACCGCGGCGGCCCGACCCCGGTGTCCGACATGCCGATGATCGACAAGTGGACGCCGGAGGAGATCTCCGCGCACGTGCACTACATGCAGGAGTTCGCGGCGAAGCTCCAGGAGAGCGGCGAGTACGTCGACGGCCAGGCGCTCGCCCCGGAGGGCACGTTCGTCCGCTACGACGGCGAGGGACGCCCGCCGGTGACCGACGGCCCGTTCGCCGAGACGAAGGACCTCATCGCCGGCTGGATGGTGATCGACGTGGACAGCTACGAGCGCGCGCTCGAACTCGCCGCCGAGCTGTCGGCCGCGCCCGGGCAGGGCGGCAAGCCGATCCACGAGTGGCTGGAGCTGCGCCCGTTCCTGACCGCGCCGCCGACCATCACCGAGTGATCCGTCCGATGGACGAGGTCGCACTCCGCAGCCTCATCCCGGGCGTGCTCGGTGTCCTCGTCCGCCGCGGAGCCGACTTCGCGGCGGCCGAGGACGCCGTGCAGGACGCACTCGTCGAGGCGCTGCGTGTCTGGCCGGACGACCCGCCCCGCGATCCGCGCGGCTGGCTGGTGACGGTGGCGTGGCGGCGGTTCCTGGACGTGGTCCGCGCCGACGCCGCCCGGCGCCGGCGTGAGGACCTCGTGGACGAGGAGCCGCCGCCCGGGCCGGTGCCGGCGGTGGACGACACGCTGCGGCTCTACTTCCTCTGCGCGCATCCGTCGCTGAGCCCGTCGTCGGCCGTCGCGTTGACGCTGCGTGCCGTCGGCGGGCTCACCACCCGGCAGATCGCGCAGGCGTACCTGGTGCCGGAGGCCACCATGGCGCAGCGGATCAGCCGGGCCAAGCGCACCGTCTCCGGGGTCCGCTTCGACCGGGCCGGTGACGTCGCCACCGTGCTGCGGGTGCTGTACCTGGTGTTCAACGAGGGCTACTCCGGCGACGTGGACCTGGCGGCCGAGGCGATCCGGCTCACCCGGCAGCTCGCCGCCGCGATCGACCACCCGGAGGTGGCCGGGCTGCTCGCGCTCATGCTGCTGCACCACGCCCGCCGGGCCGGACGGACCGCGCCCGACGGCAGCCTGGTGCCGCTCGCCGAGCAGGACCGCCGCCGGTGGGACACCACGCTGATCGCCGAGGGCGTGGGCATCCTGCAGACCGCCCTGTCCCGGGACCGGCTGGGCGAGTTCCAGGCCCAGGCCGCGATCGCGGCCCTGCACGCCGACGCGCCCACCGCGGCCCAGACCGACTGGGTGCAGATCGTCGAGTGGTACGACGAACTGGTCCGCCTGACCGGCAGCCCGATCGCCCGGCTCAACCGGGCGGTGGCGGTCGGCGAGGCGGACGGCCCGCGCGCCGGGCTGGCGGCGCTCGCGGCGCTCGACGACACGCTGCCCCGGTACACGGCGGTGGCCGCGTACCTGCACGAACGCGACGGCGACCCGGACACGGCGGCGCGGCTGTACGCGGAGGCGGCCCGCCGGGCGTCCAGCCTGGCCGAACGCGACCACCTGAACCGGCAGGCGGCCCGCCTCAACAGCCGCCGCCCCGGATAAACCGGTCGGCGGCGACCGTCGGCGCTGATAGGTTGCCTCGCCGTGACGGGGGAACGGCTCGGCGGGCGCTTCGCCCGACTGTGGACGGCGAGCACACTGTCCGCGCTGGGGAGTGGGACGGCGACGGTGGCCGCACCGTTGTACGTGGCATCGATCACCGACGATCCGCTTGTGGTGTCGGCCGGGGCGGCGGTGTCGTGGCTGCCGTGGCTGCTGTTCGCGCTGCCCGGTGGCGTGCTCGCCGACCGGGTGGACCGGCGGCGGCTGATGGTGCTGATCGACTGGGTACGCGTCGGCGCGCTCGCCGTGCTCGCTGCGGCGATGCTCGCCGACCGGGCCGGGATCGCGCTGCTCTACGCGGTGCTGTTCGTGGTGAACACCGGCGAGGTGGTGTTCCGGACCGCCGCGCAGGCGGTGCTGCCGGCGGTGGTGCCGCGCTCGATGCTGGAACGCGCCAACGGGTGGCTGGGCGGCGGCACCCAGGTGATGCAGAACATGATCGCCGGCCCGCTCGGCGGGTTCCTGTTCGTGCTGGCGGCGTCACTGCCGTTCGCCCTCAACGCCGGCACGTACGCGCTGAGCGCCGTGCTGGTCGGGCTGCTCGCCGGGACGTACCGCGGCGGGCCGGCGCCGGATGAGCGGCGGTCGGTGCGGGCGGAGGTCGCGGAGGGGTTCCGCTGGCTGTGGCGGCAG
This sequence comes from Micromonospora sp. Mcm103, assembly GCF_024519755.1. Classification (NCBI taxonomy): domain Bacteria; kingdom Bacillati; phylum Actinomycetota; class Actinomycetes; order Micromonosporales; family Micromonosporaceae; genus Micromonospora; species Micromonospora sp. Mcm103. Next base: position 11,014 of record NZ_JALJRJ010000001.1, on the reverse strand, counting down.
CGGCTGCTGCGCACCATGACCGTGCTGATCGGCCTGCTCAACGTCACGCTCACCGCCGCGGTGGCGGTGCTGGTGCTGCTCGCCACCGAGCGGCTGGGCCTCGGCTCGGTCGGCTACGGCGCGTTGTTCACCTGCATGGCGGTCGGCGGGGTGCTCGGCTCGCTGGTGGGGGACCGGCTGATCGCCGCCATCACGCCCACCTGGACGGTGCGGACCGGGCTGCTGATCGAGGCGGGACTGCACCTGGCGCTCGCCGCGTCCCGCAGCGCCGCCGTGGTCGGGTTCGCGTTGTTCGCGTTCGGGGCGCACAGCGCGTTGTGGAACATCGTGGCGAACTCGCTGCGGCAGCGGCTCACCCCGCCGGAGTTGATGGGCCGGGTCGGCAGCACCACGTTGTTCGTCGCGGCGGGCGGCAACTGTGTCGGCGCGCTGCTCGGCGGCGTGGTGGCGGCCCGGTTCGGCATCACCGCGCCGTACTGGGTGGGTTTCGTGGTGGCGGTCGCGGTGATCGCCGCGACGTGGCGGGTCTTCGACCGGGCGACGGTGGCCGCCGCCTACGCCGAGCCGGCACCGCAGAAGCCCGCGCCGGTGGCCTGAGCGCGGGTCGGCCGGTGGCCGCCTGCGCCGATGTGGCAGCGTGGCCGGATGCACGCTTCCTTCCCGGTCGACGTCGACCTCGCGCTGGTCGGCGGCGGCGGCGCCGCGTCCCTGGTCCTGGCCGCGCTGGACCGCCACGACGTGACCGGGCTGCGGGTCGCGGTGGTCGACCCGGTGCACAAGCGCGGCCAGGACCGCACCTGGGCGTTCTGGGGCCTGCCCGGCGACGACCTCGACCCGCTGCTGAGCGCGAGCTGGTCGCAGGTCGACGTGGTCACGCCGGCCGGCCGCCGCGTCCTCACGCTCGACCCCCTGCGGTACGGCATGCTCCGCTCCGCCCCGGTCTACGACCGGGCTGCCGCGGCCGAGCGGCGGCTGGACGCGGTCCGGATCAGCGCCCCGGCGGGGGAGTTGCACGACGACGGTGAGCGGGTCACGGTCCGCGACCCGGACGGGCGGGACCTGGTGCGGGCCGGGTGGGTGCTCGACTCGCGGCCCCGGCGGCCGAAGCGACCGGGACGTACCAGCTGGTTGCAGCACTTCCGCGGCTGGTGGCTGGCCGCCGACCGGCCGACGTTCGACAGGCAGCGGGCGGTGCTGATGGACTTCCGCACACCCCAGCCGGAACGCGGCGTCTCCTTCGGGTACGTGCTGCCCGTCGACGACCGGTTCGCGCTGGTCGAGTACACCGAGTTCGGGCCGGAACTGCTCGACGACGCCGGGTACGACGCGGCCCTGCGCGGCTACGCCGACCTGCTCGGCCTGGACCTGACCGCGCTGCGGGTGCGGGAGGTCGAGGACGGCGTGATCCCGATGACCGACGGCCCGTTCGAGTCCCGCCCGAGCCCGCGCGTGGTGCGGCTCGGCACCGCGGGTGGGGCGACCCGTCCGTCCACCGGATTCACGTTCTCCGCGATGCTGCGCCAGGCCGACGAGGTGGCACTGGCGCTCGCCGCCGGCCGTCCGCCGGTGCCGGCGCCCGCGTACCCGGGCCGGCACCTGTGGATGGACGCGGTGGCGCTGCGCGCACTGGATCGCGGGCACGTCGGCGGGGTGGAGTTCTTCGAGCGGCTGTTCGACCGCAACCCGCCGGAGCGGGTGCTGCGGTTCCTCGACGGCGTGACCAGCCCGGCCGAGGACCTGGCGGTGATGCGGTCCAGCCCGCTGCTGCCGATGACCGGCGCGGTGCTCGGCGACGCGGCCGGTCGGTTGCGGGCCCGCCTGCGCCGCTAGCCTCGGTGGCCGGTCGCTGCGGCGACGCGGTCGCGTACCAGCGTCCGCAGCTGCTCCATCGGGTCGCCGTCGCCCGCGCCGAGCCGGTTGCGCACCGCCGCCACCGTCAGTCCCAGTTCCGGGTACGCGAACGCGAGGCTCCCGCCGCTACCCGCGGTGCCGAACGATCCGTCGTCGTCGACCGCGTACCCGAGCCCGAACGTGCTCTCCTGCCCGAACACCCACTCCTGTGCGCGTACCGCCGGGGCGGACACCTCCCGCATCCGCTCGGCGGAGATCAGCCGTACCCCGTCGACCGGGCCGAGCAGCGCCGCGTACATCCGGGCCACCGCGCGGGCGCTCATCGTGCCGACCGACGGCACGTCGGCGCGCAGCACGTCGGGGCGGGAGCCGATGACGGTGTCCGGCCGTACGCCGGGTGGCGCGACCGCGTCGAAGTGCGGCAGGTTCGCCCCGGCCCAGGTCATCAGGGCGGACAGGCCGGCGTCCTCCAGCCGCGCCAGCCGGGGCAGGTCCGCCTCCGGTACGCCGAGGAACAGTTCCCGGTCCACGCCGAGCGGCCCGGCCACCTCGTTCGCGAGCACCCGCGAGATGGGCGCGCCGGTGATCCGCCGGACCACCTCGCCGACCAGCCAGCCCCACGTCCAGGCGTGGTACGCGAGCCGCTCGCCCGGCGCCCACAGCGGACGCGCGTCGGCCAGCAGTTCGCACATGCGCGTCCAGTCGGTGAAGTCCTCGGGTGTGACGTCGGCGGGCAGCGCGGGCAGGCCGGCGGTGTGGGTGAGCACGTGCCGCAGCGTGATGCCGTCCTTGCCGTGCCGGGCGAACTCCGGCCACACCGCGGCGAGCGGCAGGTCGTAGTCGAGGCGTCCCCGCTCGGCCAGCACGTGCACCACTGTGGCGGTGAGGCCCTTGCCGGTGGAGACCGCGTGCACGGGCGTGTCGGCGGTCATCGGCCGGCCCGTGGTGGTGTCGGCCAGGCCGGCCTGCTCGGTGACGATCGCGACCCCGTCCAGGTAGGCGGCCACCTGCACACCGGTCTCCCGCCCGGAGGAGACCAGCTCGCCGATCGTCGCCCGTACCTCGGCCCGCAGGCCGTCCCACCGCGTGTCCACGATCCCGCAGCGTGCCAGACCGTGGCAGCGGCGTCGTCTGCTTTTCGTGGACACGGCGACCGCGCCCGGTATCGGCGGCCGGCGGTGCTCTACCGGGCTGCCGGCGTCGGCGTACTGCCGGTGGTGCCCTGGCTGGGCAGCGGGTTCGTGCCGTCGGTGAGCAGCCGGGCACGCAACGCGTCGATCGTCTTCTCGCCGACGCCGAGCCGGCCGGTCACGTACCCGTGCACCGAACCGTGCGCGGCCCGCAGGTCGGCCAGCACCAGCCGGATGATCTCGGCCGGCGCCCGCCCGTACGCGGGCCAACCAGGCGTCGCGCCGCCGTTGCGGTCCCGCCACTCGGCCACCAGGCGGTCGGTGGCGTGCTCGGTGAGCGCGAAGTCCGCCGCGATCTGGTCGTCGTCCACGCCGAGCAGGGACAGCACCAGCGCGGCGAGCAGCCCGGTGCGGTCCTTGCCGGACGCGCAGTGGAACACCAGCGGGTGCTCGCCGTCCGCGATCACCTCGATCGCCCGGCGCAGCTCGGCCACGCCGTCCTCGGCCACCTCGGCGTACCGGTCGGCCAGGTAGCGCCACGGGTCCACGTCGGGGTCGATGTCGGCCTGCACGTACGGCCGGTGCTCGATGCTCAGGTTGTGCCAGGTGACGCCGAGGCTCTCCGGGGCCCGGCCGCGGTCGGCGATCTCCCACGGATACCGCAGGTCGATCACGGTGCGCACGCCGAGCGCCGCGAACCGTTCCAGATCCTCACCGGCGAGCTTGGCCAGCGAGTCGGAGCGGTAGAGGCGGCCCCGGGCGACGGTGCGGCCGTCGCCGGTCCGCCGGCCGCCGAGGTCACGGAAGTTGCAGAGCGTGGCGAAGTCCGGGGGAGTGGTCATCCCGGCACGCTAGCCGGGCGCGGCGGGTCGGGTGGTCCCGCGTGCCCGCGTACCCGGTAGGTTGCCGGGCATGGCGGAGGCGGAGACCGGCCGGGTCGTGGAGATCTGGACCGACGGCGCGTGCAGCGGCAATCCCGGGCCCGGCGGGTGGGGCGCGGTGCTGCGCTGGGGCGGGCACGAGCGGGAACTGTGCGGCGGCGAGGCCACCCCGACCACGAACAACCGGATGGAGCTGACCGCCGCGATCCGGGCGCTGGAGAGCCTGACCCGCCCGGTCACGGTACGGCTGCACACCGACAGCACGTACGTGCGCAACGGCATCACCGGCTGGCTGAACGCGTGGAAGCGCAACGGCTGGCTGACCGCCGCGAAGCAGCCGGTGAAGAACGCCGACCTGTGGCAGGCGCTGGAGGCGGCCTGCGCCAGGCACGACGTGACGTGGCTGTGGGTGAAGGGCCACAACGGGCACCCGGAGAACGAGCGCGCCGACGCGCTGGCGAACCGGGGCATGACCGAGGCGCGAGGCGCCGGTCCGGCCGACACCCCGCGTGCGCGTCAGCGCAGCGGCCGGCCCTCCTCGATCTCCTCCGGCTCCTCGGACGGGTCGCCGGTGCCGGAGACCGCATCGACGTCGTAACCGGCCCGGCTGACCTCGCGTGCCGAGCGCCGGTCCTCGGCGGGCAGGTCGGCGAAGTCGTCACCGGTGTCGTCGGTGGTGTGCAGGGATTCGCCCGGCGGGCGCAGGGACGCCTCGTACGCGGTCGCGCCGTCGGGTTCGTCGCCGGCCGCGCGGCCGAAGGACTCTTCACTGGTCATGTCGCACTCCTGCCCGCAGCGGGTGACGGCAAACGTTCGGGTGGCCTGGTGTCCGGCCAGTGCGCGCGCTCGCTCAGCCGGCGGCGTCCCGTCCGCGGGCCGCGTCCGGGTGGGTCGGCATCGAGGAGCCGCCCGAGCTGCTGCCGGAGGCGCCGCCCGCCATGCCGGATCCGTCGTCCTCGGTCACCTCGTCCGGTTTCGGCGCACCGGGAGCGGGCGCCGGCACGTCGGTGTCCGCGGCCGTCTGCACCAGCGGCACCTGCCCGGCCTCGTCCTCGGCGTGTGCCGGGTCGACCGGCTCCGCACCGTCGCGTGCCCGATATCCCACCGGGGCCCCTCCCGTTCGGCCAACAGTCGTTCGCGCGGCCTACCCGACCCCACCCCCACCAAACCCGGCCCCCGCACTCGCCCGTCCCCCCCCCCCCCCCCCCCCCCCCCGCCCCATTTCTCGCCGTGATCAAGGAGTTCGTGTCCCGATCCGGCCCCGAACCGGACACAAACTCCTTGATCACCGCTGTGCGGGTGCGGGTGCCGATGCGCGGGCGGGCCGGGTTCAGCGTCAGCGGGGTCGGGGTCGGGGGTGGCGCCGGCGCGGCTGGGGGCGCGTCGGGGTCAGCGTCAGGGACCAGTGGGACGGGCGGCGCAGGCCCGGCGGCAGGACCGTGCGGTGGTCGCCGCGGGCGGCGTCGAGCTGCGACTGGTGCGTGAACAGGCACTCGCCCAGGTCCGCGCCGCGCAGGTCGGCCCCGCGCAGGTCCGCGCCGGTCAGGTCGGCGGCGCCGAGGCGTACGCCCCGCAGGTCGGCGCCGATCAGGCAGGCGCCGCGCAGGTTCGCCCCGGTCAGCGGGCTACGGCGCAGGTCCACCCCGATCAGCGTCGCGCCCCGCCGGTCCGGCCCGGCCCGCCCGGCGCGGGCCTGGTCGGCGGCACGGGACAGCAGCCGGTTGGCCCGGTCCCGGTGTGCGTCGACGTCGAGGGCGAGCAGGTCGTCGGGGGTGCCGTCGGTGAGCCGGCCGGTCTCGTCGAGCGCGGTGGTCAGCTCGTCGCGCAGCGGGCCGGGCGGGGTCAGGCGTACCGCCTCGGTCAGGTACCACAGCAGTTCGTGCAGCGGCCGCAGCACGGCGAAGCTGTCGAACATGCGCTGTGCGGTGGCCCGGTCGGCCCGCCAGTCGCGGCCGGCGAACGTGTGCTGCGTGAGGTGCTGGCCGGCGCCGAAGCAGTCGAACACGGTGCATCCGGGGAAGCCGCGTTGCCGTAGCTCGGTGTGGATGCCGCAGCGGAAGTCGGCGCCCAGGTTCGGGCAGGGCCGCCCGGCGGGCTTGTCGATGGCGAAGTCGGCCGACGCGGTGAACGCGGGAGCGACGCAGCACACTCCGGCGCAGCGCGAGCAGTCCGCCCGCAACTCCCGCCCGCCACCCACCGCGCCCGACCCGAGTCCCACCGTTCCCCCCTCCCAGCACCCCGCCCATTCTCCCCACCTCACCCCACAACCTCCCCACCCCACCCCGTCGATCATGAGGTTGACGGCGACAAACCGGACCGGAACCGCCGCCAACCTCATGATCAACGCGACAAGGAGGGGTCAGAAGGTGAAGAGGGAGGCGGTGGTGCGCTGCATCAGGCAGGCGTTGGCGAACGTCCGGGTGTAGGAGATCGGGCGGGTCTGCCAGATGCCCACGGCACGCGCGACGACCGGGTCGTACTGCGAGGTGCAGGGCGCGCCGTCCACGTCGAGCGCGTCCAGGTCGCCGTCGACGCGGGCGACGAGCCGGCAGGCGGTGATCGGGTCGGGGTGCAGGCCGCCGGTGGGCCCGCAGGTCAGCACCGTGGCGCGCGGGCCGGCGCCGTCGTCGACGGTGAGCAGCAGCACCGAGGGGGTCTCCGGGCCGGGGCGCGGCGCGGCCTGCGCGGGGGCGGCCGGCGCGGCGAGGCCGCCGAGCGCGGCGACCAGGGCCGCAGCGGCGGTACGTCGGGCGAAGGGCATGGGTGGTCCTTCCGTCGGGGCCCCGGGTGAGGGCCGGTGGACGGCCCGGCACGTCGTGCGAACCGGACCGCCGAGAACCCTAGGTGGACGGTGTGAACGCGAAGAGTCACGAAGTGTTACACCAGCCGACGCTGCCGTCCTATCGGTGTGACATCGGTGTACGGGAATGCCCGAACGGCTGACAACCGCCCGAATGCCTTGCGGCAACGCATTCCGAATTCGCGACACGCCTGCCTGAAAGGCTGACAACCGAATCGCTCCGTTATTGCGCCGATGCATTCCGTACGCCGGATCGTTGTCAATGCACGACAACCGGAACGGCCGTTACCGGAACGATTCTTTCGAGTACGCCATAGCGCATTACCGTCGGGTGGCAGGGCGTTTTCGTCCCCGTCGGGAGGACTGCTCATGAGCGAACTGTCGTACCCACCGGCCGCTCCCGGCCCCGATGTCGAGGCCGTTCCCGCCCCCGTCGGCCGGCCCGGCGAATTCGTCGGCCGGTCACCCGGCCGGCTCGCCTGGCTGCGGCTCAAACGCGACCGTACGGCCCGCGCCAGCGCCGTCACGCTCGCCGTCGCCGCCCTTGTCGCGCTCGGCGCGCCACTGCTGGGACGGCTCACCGGAATCGATCCGACCGACAAGTTCGCCGACCGCCTGAACGATTTCGGAATGCCGATCGGGTACGCCGGCGGAATCAGCGCCGACCATTGGCTCGGGCTCGAACCGGGCAGCGGGCGGGACATCCTGATGCAACTGGTCTACGGCCTGCGGACGTCGCTGTTCATCGCGTTCGCCTCGGCGCTGCTGGCATCCGGCATCGGCGTCGCTGTCGGTGTGCTGGCCGGGTGGGCCAGAGGCTGGCTGGACAGCGTCGTCAACTGGCTGATCGACCTCACGCTGGCGTTCCCGTTCCTCATCTTCGCCCTCGCGGTCATCCCGATCCTCCAGGACCGCTTCTACTCCGACCGGGAGGCGCCGTCGCCGGCCTTCCGGGTGGCCCTGATCGTCGCCACCTTCGGCCTGTTCAGCTGGACGTACACCGCGCGCCTGGTCCGCGGTCAGGTGATCTCGCTGCGCGAGCGGGAGTTCGTCGAGGCGGCCCGGGCCGCCGGCGCCGGCACCGCGCACATCCTGCTGCGGCAGCTGCTGCCGAACATCTGGGCGCCGATCCTGGTCACCGTCTCGCTGATGGTGCCGCAGTTCATCGCCATCGAGGCGGCGCTGGCGTTCGTCAACATCGGCGTCACCGAACCCACGCCCGACCTGGGCCGCATGATCTTCAACAGCATCGGCTACGTCGCGAGCGACCCCTGGTACACCCTGTTCCCCGGGTTGACGGTCTTCCTGCTGGTCCTGGCGTTCAACCTGCTCGGCGACGCGCTGCGCGACTCGCTGGACCCCCGCTCCACCCGGTAGTCCCCACGGCCATCAGTGCCCGGCCGGCGGGGGCCGCCGGGCAGGAAGGAGCACACCGTGCGCGCACGAACCCGGACACTGACAGGTGTCCTCGCCGCGGCGGCGCTGGCCGCCGCCGGCTGCAGCCCCACCACCGACGACGGCGGGGGCGGCGACGACCAGAAGACCAAGACCCAGAGCGGATCGATCTCGTACGAGGCCGCCGACAACCAGGGCCCGGCGAAGCCCGTCGACGGGGCGTCCCGCGGCGGCACCCTCACCGTGATGCAGCCGGCCGACTTCGAGCACCTCGACCCGGCCCGCAACTACGTCAACGTGCAGCAGGTCGCCGGCGGGCTGCTCTACCGCGCGCTCAACGGCTACAAGGAGGACGGCACCGGCAAGCTGCTGCTCGTCGGCGACCTGGCCACCAACCCAGGCAAGGACGTCAACGGCGACTGCAAGGTCTGGGAGTTCACAGTGCGCGACGGCGTGAAGTACGAGGACGGCACGCCCGTGTCCAGCAAGGACGTCGCCCACGGCATCGCCAGGTCGTTCGCGGCGAACCTCAACGAGGGCCCGCACTACATCCAGCAGTGGCTCTACCCGGGCGGGGCCTACAACGCCACCTACAAGGGACCGTACGACGGTGGCAAGCCGATGCCCGACGGCGTCGCCACCCCCGACGACCGGACCATCCGGTTCACCTTCCCGCAGCCGCACTGCGACCTGCCGTACGCGGCGGCGCTGCCCACCAGCGCGCCGGTGCCCGCGGCGAAGGACACCCGCGCCAACTACGACCTGCGGCCGTTCTCGTCCGGGCCGTACCGGGTGAAGACCTACCAGCGCGACGCGTCGCTGGAGCTGGAACGCAACCCGAACTGGGATCCGGCGACCGACCCGATCCGCAACGCGTACCCGGACGCGATCCGGATGACGTTCGGCCTGGAGCAGGCCCAGATCGCCGAGCGCCTGGTCGCCGACGGGCCGGCCGACCAGGCGGCGCTGAGCTGGTCGGACGTGCCGCCATCGGTGCTGCCCCGCACCACCGGATCCGGCGTCGCCGACCGGGTGGTACGCGGTCCGACGCAGTACAACTGGGTGCTGAGCATCAACACCCAGCGGGTCACCGACCTGAGCGTACGGCGGGCGCTGAACTACGCGGTCGACAAGGACGCCCTGCTCAAGGTGCTCGGCGGGCAGGCCGCCGGCACCCCGGCGACCACGCTCATGTCGCCCACCACCGCCGGTTTCGTCCCGTACGACCTGTTCAACGCTCCGGTCACCGGCGACAAGGCCAAGACCGCCGAGCTGCTCGCCGGCAAGCGGCCGAAGCTGGTCCTCGCCCACTCCAACCTGGAACTGCGCACCCAGCAGGCCGAGGCGCTGCGCAAGAACCTCACCGACATGGGCTTCGACATCGTGATGAAGCCGATCGACAACAGCAGCTACTACGACGAGGTCGGCCGTAAGGACAACCCGTACGACATGTACCTCACCGGCTGGGGCTCGGACTGGCCCACCGGCTCGACAGTGATCCCGCCGGTCTACGACGGACGGGAGATCGTGGCCGAGGGCAACCAGAACCTGTCGTACCTCAACGAACCGTCTGTGGGCGCGGAGATCGACCGGGTCCGCGACCTGCCGGCCGCCGAGCAGGACGCCGGCTGGATGGCGCTCGACCGCATGATCATGGAGAAGTACGCGCCGGTGGTGCCCTGCTACTACGACGCCACCTACGAACTGCACGGCTCGAAGGTCGGCAACGCCTTCCTCAGCGACGCGTTCGGGATCATCTCGCTCAACGGCATCTACGTGAAGAAGTGACAGCCGCGCGGGGCGGCTGCCACGGCGGCCGCCCCGCGCCCACCCCGGGGGAGGTGCTCCCGTGCTCCGTTTCGTCGTACGGCGGCTGCTCGTCGCCGCCCTGACCCTTGTCGTCATCAGCCTCGTCACGTTCGGTCTCTTCTTCGCGGTGCCGAGCAGCCCGGCGAAGGTGATGTGCGGCAAGAACTGCACGGCCGAGGACATCGCCCAGGTCGAGCGCCGCCTCGGCATCGACCAGCCGTTGCCCCGGCAGTACGCCGACTTCGTCGGTGGCGTCTTCGCCGGCCGGACCTACGGCGAGGGCGACTTCCGGCAGGACTGCCCGGCGCCCTGCCTCGGCTACTCGTTCCGCAACAACCAACCGGTCACCGAGATCGTCGCCCAGCGCGCACCGGTGACGTTCAGCATCGTCCTCGGCGGCGCCGTGCTCTGGCTCGGCCTCGGCATCTCGCTGGGCATGGTGTCGGCACTACGCCGGGGTACGGCGTTCGACCGCGCGGCCATCGGCGTCACCCTGGCCGGGGCGTCGATGCAGGTCTACTTCTTCGGGCTGATCCTGCTCTACCTGCTCGTCTACTCCACCGGCCTGCTGCCGTTCCCCAGCTACACGCCGCTGACCGAGAGTCCGCTGCGCTGGGCGACCGGACTGCTGCTGCCCTGGATGACGCTCGGTTTCCTCAACTCGGCGCTGTACGCCCGGCTGTCCCGGGCGCAGATGCTGGAGACGCTGTCGGAGGACTTCGTCCGTACCGCCCGGGCGAAGGGGCTGCCCGCCCGGAAGGTACACACCCGGCACGCGCTGCGGGCGGCGATCACGCCGATCGTCACGATCGCCGGGCTCGACATCGGCACCAGCCTCGGCGGCACGTTCATCACCGAGACCATCTTCGGCCTCCAGGGTCTCGGCAAGGCGACAGTGGAGGCGGTGCAGTTCCTCAACCTGCCGGTGGTGATGGCGACGGTGCTGCTGGCAGCGGTGTTCATCGTGATCGCCAACATCGTCGTCGACGTGCTGTACGCGGTGATCGACCCACGGGTCCGGCTGGGCTGAGGGGGAGGAGACGGACATGGTGGAGCTTCCGGCGCCGCGTCGCGGCGAGGGCCCGTACCTGCGGGTCAGGGATCTGCGGGTGCGGTTCGACACCGAGGACGGTGTGGTGCGGGCCGTG
>NZ_JALJRJ010000019.1:139808-151624 GCF_024519755.1 Micromonospora sp. Mcm103 | reverse complement strand
CTCGACGCATGATCTGACCGCCGCCCGCACCCACGGCATCATCGACGCCCTGACCAGCGCCGACATGATGACCTTCGCGGACAAGGGCTATCAAGGCACCCGCGGCAGCCTGCGCACCCCGTTCAAGCGGCGCCGCTTCCGGCCGAAGCTGTCACGCCGGCAAAAGGCCGTCAACCGGGCCCACGCGAAGATCCGCGCCCGCGGCGAACGCGCGATCGCCACCCTCAAGACCTGGAAAATCCTGGTCAAGCTGCGCTGCTGCCCACGCCGCGCCACCGCGATCGTGCAGGCCATCCTCGTCCTGCACCACATCGAAGCTGACCGCTACGCAGGATGAAAATGGCTCAGTGATCACATGCATTGCCGCGTCGTCCCGGTCTGACGGCTGCTCGGAAGCGGATCTCCTCGTCGGGCAGTCGCCGGACCGTCCAGCCTCCCCGGATGGGACAAGGTGGAGCGCCCTACCGAACGAGTCTCAATGACAGTTGTCAAGCGCGGGCGCCGGCGGCCGGGGGATTAGAAGAAGATCACGGATGGGCGGTCACGATAGCCTTCCCCTGGTCACACAGTCGGTTGCTGTCTGGCCGTGTCGGCGTCTGCCGGCAGTCTTGGCTGTAGGGATGGCTGTACGGGGAGGGGTGCGCTGATGGCGCTCTCGGCGGAAGACAGGCTCGCGGTCCACGAGCTGATAGCCCTGCATGGGCATCTCATGGACGCTGGCGAGCTCGACAGGATGGACGAGCTGTTCGCTGTCGACGTGGTGTACGACGTGACTGCCTTCGGGGCCGGCGAGTTGCACGGCTATGAGGCAATCAAGCGGGCAGCTCTAGCCCTTGGGGACAGGAACCCTGTGGGCCACCATGTCACGAACGTCTACGTAACCGAGGACGCGGACGGCACCATCCGGGCTGTATCCAAGGGGATTGGCATCAATGCCGACGGATCGGTCGGCAGCGTGGTTTACGAGGACATCGTCCGCCGAGAGGTTGCGGGGTGGCGAATCGCCTATCGGCAGGTGAAGCCCCGACGAGCGCCGCTGCATCCATGACTTCACTCGCACGGCCCGCCTCAGAGCCATCTCCGCCGTGAGTCCCACACACCGTGGAGCGGGCCAGGGGCCAGGGTGGCAAGGTGGAGCGCCCTACCGGACGAACGACCTTGTCACCCTGGCCCCTGGTCTGCTCGGCTCTGCCTGGGACTCACGGTGGAGATGGCGACCCGCGCAACCACTGACTACCGCATCATCCGGACGGACTTCCCCATCTCTGTCGAAGATCCCCGCCCGGAGGGCAATAGTTCTTGCAGTCCCGCTTGTAGTTAGGTCCACGATCCCGAGCCTACCCATAGTCTGCCAGGAGAGGGTCATCAAGAGCCTTGATCATCATGTCACCCGAACGTCAGGCATTCCGTTCGCTTGGCGAATGAGCGTCACTACCCGCTCCGTCCACTTCAGCAGGCGACGGTCAGACGTTGGATCTGACCAAATACTGACGACTTTCTCTGCAATCTTAACCTTGTTAGGGGAAGTGAGAGATCCCAACGGATTACTCCACCGGTCTCCGCTCCAAGAATAGGAGGAGCGTGGGTGAACCACCGATACGGCTTTTGTTAACACATCCAAAGGAACGTAATTTTCGATGGTGTAGCCATCAGTAAGCCATGCGAACCCGGGCTCTTGGGACTCATTGAAGCAGTCTAGGATTCGCAGTTTCGCAGGCGTCAACTTGGCACCCCGACTCCGTCGATCGCTATCCATTACAACAATGAGGTGCCGATTGAGTCGACGCAAATTTATAAATTCAGATAATCTATCATCGTCAACCGAGAGGTCCCGAAGAAGAGATCCGCCATAGAACATGATGGAGTAATGAATACCCTCAACCAGCCTCCTATCCATCCTGCCAATCCAGTCTCGGATGTATATCCGATCACTAGGACCTTCCACCCATATCACTGCGTTCGATTGCAACAGGTCGGAAGGCCGGTAGCCCAGATCAACACATATGGCAGAGACTTGAGCCGGAGTAGTAGCCGCGGAGACGGCAGTACCCGACGGAGAATGCTCCAAATGGAAGACGTTGGCGCGCTCATAGTCGAGCATTTGAGCAGAGTGCGTTGTAATCAGATACTGATTAGAAGTGTTCTCCATAAGGAAGTTCAGCAGACGCTTTTGAAGAATAGGATGAAGATTAATCTCCGGCTCTTCAATGCACACTAGAGAGTCTTCGATCATTGTCGCGGCGGCAGCGATAATAATGACTTGATGCATGCCTGTCCCCTGATTATCCAACGGGAGCAGGGAACCTCGCATGCGAACATTGATAGTTCCACGGCTAGCTGGAACTTCTAGGCGGGCTGTCGTCTCCTCGAAGACTTCCGCCACAAATTTATTCAAAAGCGCGTATTTGCGCTCGTGCTCCAGCTGTTGCAGCGCTTCGGGATTCTGCAACAGGGCCACTTGGTCAATCAAGCCGATACCCGCATAGCCATTTTCGGGCTCGCCCCTTGGGAACGACGGCTCTCTAATCTGCCGGAACGAGTCGATAAGATGAACTTTAGGAATTTCAATGCGACTTGCCAGATTATGCAAGACTCGCAGGCAATCTGCAGTTCGCGCGCCACCATAAGAGCTAGTCATAAAACTAGACAGGGATCGAGCAGCTCTATCTCCTACCTCGTCCAGGACTTCCTCGGCCTGCGCCTCAATTAGGTTACGGGCACCCGGGCTATCACCTGACGACGAGAACCGCAACCAGGCGCGGTCACTCCCCTCAACAAGCCGCAGCGCCCGGCAAGACAAGAACGACTCCAGATAGCGGCGCTCAGACGGCCCCAGTGCGGGGAGCGACTCAATGATCCGATCCGTCGCAGGGAGAGGAAGCGCACAAGCAAAAGAAGCTGAGTTTGCCGCCCCGCGGGGGGCGTCTAAACCGCTAGGAGACCACGCGTTTCGGCTTTTCAAGTGCTGGGTTAGAAATCGAACGATGTTCGACTTGCCGGAGTTGTTTTGACCCGCCAGGAGGTTAATCCTTTTCAAGGGCCCAATAAACTGCATCTCTTCATGAAAACTTCGGTACCCTTGGATGCCAAAACCGTGAAACAGTTCCCCCACGACAGCCTCTCCAGCCAGAACATTGTCCTCAACACGCAAATGGAGAACCGGAACAAGGCCCTTACGTTAGCAGCGAGGACCGACCAGTCCAAGAGGGCAAGCCAATGAACATGAGAGGTATCGGCGTGGTTGGCAAGCGCGCGGCGCAGCTGCCAGCTACCGCGCCGGTCTAGCGTGGGCGAGCTGGCATCCTTGAAGACAACGTCGCCGCTGCTCTTTGGTCGGACTCCGATAGCCACGCCGCATAGACGCGCAGGGTTGTCGCTCCTCCCCCGCCATGTCCCAACCGGCCGGCAACTGTCCGAACATCGACACCAGCTGCAATCAGCTCTGTTGCGGAGTAGTGCCGGAGCGCATGCAGATTGGTAGTAATGCTGAGTCGCGCAGCCATCCGGCTGAATCGCTGGGTGGCTGTGTCCGGCACGAGCGGCGTAGCACCGTCCGGCTCCGACGAGAACACATAGCCGTCGGAGGCCAGCGACAGCCCGAGGGCACCCGCACGTTCCTTGCAGCGGGCCATCTGGTCGCGAAGCACCTCCACCGTCTCCGCATCCAGGGCTACGCGTCGCTGCTGGTGTGTCTTGGTGTCCTTCTCCCGCAACTTCCCCGCGTCGTCAACGTACAGCGCGCTCCGCAGGGTCAGCACAGCCGCTTCCAGGTCGACGGCGGACCACCGCAACGCGCACAGCTCACTCCGTCGCGCCCCCGTCGTCATGGCTACCCACACGAACGCGCCCCAGTCCGGGTCCTTCCACGCCTGAGTGACCAGTCGAGCCGCTTCCGGCGCCGTTGGTGGGTGCGGGTTGGGCTGAGGCATCCCGGGCTTCTCCGCTTGGTCTGCCGGGTTGATCGCAATCCAGCGCCACCGGACAGCCCGGTTCAGCGCCCCGGACAGGATCCAATGAATCTGCCGGATCGAGGCTGGCGCCAGCGGCTTGCACTCGTGCGGCCGGCACTTGTCGGTGCACTCGTGCGGCCCGACCTTCCGGTGCTCGATGGCCTTCCGGCTACCTCCACAGTGGTCCCGGCACTTCCGCAGCACCGCGTAGAACGACTCCAGCGTCTCGGCATCCATCCGAGCCACCGGCAGCTTGCCGAGCAACGGCCGGACATGCTTGTTCAGCTTCTTGACGTACCCCTGCCGGGTCGACGCCTCGACGTCGAGCACCTCAAGCCACCGGTCAAGCAACTGGTCGACGGTGGCGCGGGTGCGCGGGTTGCGTCGCTCGTCCACCTGAGCCAGGAAGCGCGTACGCGCCTTCTCCGCTTCCTTCCGGGCCGTCGGGCCGGGCGGGATGGTCTCGGTCAGGTAGTGCCGCTTCTTCGTGATGGGGTCGATGCCCGCGTAGACCTTCACCCGGAGTGAGCCGCTGGGCAGCTCCTCGATCTCGCCTCGCTGCCGCTTCGCACGCCCGTTCGCTGTCCCCATGGGGACAGACCGTAGCTCGCTCGCACCACGAGTAGCACCACGGGAAGATCGTGGATCTAGTGTTTTGGCTGGTGGGGCGGGCGGGGTTCGAACCCGCGACCGAGGGATTATGAGTCCCCTGCTCTAACCGGCTGAGCTACCGCCCCGTGACCGCGCCGGATCGTAACCCGCCGATCGCTGCGCGGACCACCACCTACCGGGCGGAAACACGGCCGCGACAGCACGATGGGCAACGCGAGGATAACAACGCGCAACCCGTCGACCAACGCCTCACGCGCGCCGCAACTCCGCGAGGACCGCGCCGACCGTACGCCACCCGCTGGCGAGCGCCCCCTGGATGGACGGGCTGTCGCGGTGGTCGCCTGCCACGTACAGGCCGTCGCCGAGCGCCACCGGCTTGCGCAGCCGGCCCTGCGGTGGCGGTGCGGCCGGGAGCGCGTCCGGCACGGTGACTGTGGTGAGGTGGGTCCAGTCGGCGGTGGAGCGGCCGTAGAGGCGGTCCAGTTCGCGCCGGATCACCGGTTCGGGCGGGGCCTGCGGGCCGACCACCGAGGTGGCGACCAGGTGCTGGCCGTCCGGCGCGTATGTGGGCGCGGCCCGGCTCACCACCACCGTGTTGGCGATCAGTTCCCGGCGGTCGCCGTCGAGCAGCAGGATCGGCTCGTCCAGTGGTGCCGTGTCGGTGCGGTGGTAGTAGGTGGTGTAGGCGTGCATGCGTACCCTCGGCAGCCCTGGCAGCAGCGTGGCCGCCGCGGGCGGGTCGACAGCGACCACGACGGCGCGGCAGGTGATCTCGCCGGACGGGGTGCGGACCCGGCCGGGCGCGACCTCGGTGACCGGGGTGTTCAGCTCGATCAGTTCGGCGGGCAGCGGCGCGGCGAGCGCCCTCGGCAGCGCCGCCATGCCGTCCGCCGGCAGGCCGATCCTCCCCCGGGCGAAGGAGCGCATGATGACCGCGAGCACGTGGCTGGAGGTGGCCAGCTCGCGGTCGAGCAGCACGCCGGACAGGAACGGCCGGAGCAGTTCCTCGATGATCGCGTCGGAGAGCCCGGCCCTTCGCAGCGCCGTCTCGGCGCTGGTCTCGGGCGTGCCGAGCAGCCGCCCGACCGGCACTGTGGCGTAGCCGGCGGCGAGCGCGGCGAACCGCAACCGGTCGGTCAGTGATCCGATGCCGGCGGTGAGCGTGCCGGGCGCGCCGGTCGGTTCGCGCAGCGGGTTGACCAGGCGTTCCAGCCGGTCGCCGCGGCGCACCAGCACGCCGGAGGTGAACCAGCCCATCGTCAGAGTGCCGACGTCGACCAGGCCGGTGAGCCGCGGGTACGCGGCGTTGAGCACCTGGAAGCCCCGGTCCAGCAGGAACCCGTCGACGCGGTCGGTGGCGACCCGCCCGCCGAGCCGGTCGCCCGCCTCCAGCAGCCGCCACGGCACGCCGGCGCGGTGCAGCCGCCGGGCGGCGGCGAGACCGGCCAGGCCGCCGCCGACGACCACCACGTCCGTGTCAGGCACGGTCCACCCCCGCCCCGGCCCGGTCGCCCTCACGGTGCGACCGCGACAAGCGGCCCGGCCACCAGACCTTCGGCCCGATGTCGTACGCGAGCGCGGGCACCAGCAGCGAGCGGACCACGATGGTGTCGAGCAGTACGCCGACGGCGACCGCCACGCCCAGCTCGACGAGCACCACGAGCGGCAGGACGGCGAGCGCGGAGAACGTGGCGGCGAGCACGATGCCGGCGGAGGTGATGACGCCGCCGGTGACGGCCAGCCCGGCGAGCACTCCGGCGCGGGTGCCGCGCCGCACCGACTCCTCGCGGACCCGGCTCATCAGGAAGATGTTGTAGTCGATGCCGAGCGCGACCAGGAACACGAACGCGAACAGCGGGAACGACTGGTCGACGCCGGGGAAGTCGAAGACGTACCGGAACAGCAGCGCGCACAGGCCCAGCGTGGCCAGGAACGACAGCACCACTGTGGCGATCAGCAGCACCGGGGCGACCAGGGCCCGCAGCAGCAGGGCCAGGATGACCGCGATGACCAGCAGCACCACCGGGATGATGACGTCGCGGTCGCGTACCGAGGCGTCGGCGGTGTCCACGTTGATCGCGGTGAAGCCGCCGACCACGGCGTCGGCACCGGGTACCCGGTGCACCGCCTCGCGCAGGTCGCGGATGGTGCGTTCGGCGCCGTTGCTGTCCGGCGGGTCGGCGAGCGTGACGTTGAGCTGCACCCGCCCGTCGACCACCTTGGGGGGCGCGTCCGGGTCGGGCGGCGCGTTCTCGCCCCGCTCGCCGAGCGGCAGCACCGAGGCGACCCCCGGTACGCCCTGCGCCACCTGGGCGACCTGCCGGGCGGTGGCCTGGGTGGTGAAGACGGTGGCGGGGCTGCCGGTGCCGGCCGGGAAGTGCCTGTCGATGACCTCCTGGCCGGCGACCGAGTCGGTGCGCTGGGTGAACAGCTGGGACTGGCCGAGCGTGGTGGCGCCGAGCTGGGTCACCCCGATCGCGAGGGCGGCGAGCACCACGGCGGTGACGACCCAGACGGTACGCGCGCGGCGCGCCACGAAGCCGGCGATCCGCGCCCAGATGCCGTGCTCGGTGCGCGGGTCGGCCTGGTCGTACCGGGGTCGCCGGGGCCAGAACGCCCAGCGCCCGCCGAGGACCAGCAGGGCGGGCAGGAACGTGAGCATGACCAGCAGCGTGGCGGCGATGCCGACGGCGCTGACCGGGCCGAGCGCGCGGTTGGAGTTGAGGCTGGACAGCAGCAGGCAGAGCAGGCTGACGATGACTGTGGCGCCGGAGGCGATGATGGCCGGGGCGGCGCCCTTCCAGGCGGTCCGCATGGCGTCCCAGGGGCGCTCGTGCCGGTGCAGTTCCTCCCGGTAGCGGGCGATGAGCAGCAGCGCATAGTCGGTGCCGGCACCGAAGACGAGCACGGTGAGGATGCCCTGCGCCTGCCCGTTGAGCTTGACGATGTCGTGGTCGGCGAGCAGGTAGACGAAGACGGCGGCGAGCGAGTACGACATCCCGGCGGCCAGCAGCGGGAAGATCCAGAGGACCGGGCTGCGGTAGACGACGAGCAGGATGACCAGCACCACTGTCAGCGTGACCAGCAGCAGCGGCCCGTCGATCGCACTGAACACCTCGATCAGGTCGCCGAGCAGCCCGGCGGGTCCGGCCACGTCGACGGTGAGCCCGTCGCGGTCCGGGCCGGCGATGTCGCGCAGGCGTTGCACCACGGACCGGATCTGTTCGCCCTCGGCGCTGTCGATCGGCACGATCACCTGGGCGGCCTGCTCGTCCTGGCTGACGACAGGTGGCGGCAGCGGGCCGACCACGCCCGGCACCTCGGCGAAGCGGGCCGCGTCGGCCTGGATGCGCTGCTGGTCGGCGGGGGTGAGGCCGCCGGGTCGTTCGTAGACCACGAGTGCCGGGGTGGTCTCCCGGTCGACGAATCCGCCGGCCAGGTCCTGCGCCCGGGTGGCCTCGGCGTCGGCCGGCAGGAAGGAGGCGTTGTCGTTTGTGGAGACCTCGCCGAGCTTGCCGGAGTACGGGCCGGCGATGCCGCCGACGATCAGCCAGCCCAGCACCACCGCCACCGCGATCAGCGTCGCGGTCCAGCGGCTGCGTCCTGCGGCCATCTCCACCGTCCTCGAATCGACGCATCAATCGACGCAGCGGGAGTCTAAGTCGACGCCGACCATCCTGCCGCGCGAACGAGGACTCGGGGGCGGAAACCGGGCAGCCGGGCACCGCAGGGGCGCTGCCGGAACGACGAACGCCCGCCGGCGATGCCGACGGGCGTGACGTGGAGCGAAGCTCCCCCGATTGGACTCGAACCAATAACCTGCCGGTTAACAGCCGGCTGCTCTGCCAATTGAGCTACAGGGGACCGTGCACCGCTCGGTTCGGATCTCTCCGCTCCGTGCGACGGGGACAAGAGTACAGGACATCGGGGGGTGGTGCGCCAGGGGGTTACCGGAGGAGGACCGCACCGGCTGACGCGCCAGGATTCCGGACAAATCGTCATCTCGGCACAGGGAGGCATGAGCGGAGAGCAGGATGGGTAGTTAGCCGTCGACAGAGAACGCAGGCGCGAGACGGTCGTTCCGCCGAGCTGGCGGGAAACCGGCGAGAGCGTCAGGTACGGAAGGAGCCGCCATGCGCGGAAAGATCATGTTTCTTGGCGGGCTGGCTGCGGGATTCGTCCTGGGCGCCCGTGCCGGCCGGGAGAAGTACGAGGAGCTGGTGGTCCGCGGGCGCAAGGTGCTCGACCACCCGACCGTCCAGGAGGCGGCCGGGGTCGCGCAGGCCCAGGCGAACCGGCTCTACTCGGAGGGCAAGGACAAGCTGGGGCAGACCAAGCTCGGTGAGAAGCTCGCCACCAACGGCGGCAAGCCGGGCATGACCGACGCCGACAAGCCGTTCGCCGGCACGCCGGCCGCGGTCGGCAGCCGCAGCGCCAACGGGACGGGCTCGACCAGCGCGTCCGGCTCGACCACCACCGGCACGAGCACCAAGCCGTCCAGCACCGGCAACACGCTCTGACGCAAGCGGACAGCGGGCCGGTCACCTCCGGGTGACCGGCCCGCTCCCGTGTGCGCGGGCGGCGGTGTGGCACATTCTCCGTGGGGAGGTGACCACATGCCGATGGTCGGACCGGAGACGGCGGATCAGGCGCGACTGCTGCGCCTGCTGCGCGACGACGGCCCACGCTCCCGGGTCGAACTGGCCGACCTCCTCGGCCTGCCCCGGGCCCGGTTCGCCGCCGAGGTGGACCGGCTGACCACGCTCGGCCTGGTGGAGACCGCCGGGCCGGCCGCGTCCCGGGGCGGACGCCGCTCGTCGCTGCTGCGCGTCGGCGCGCAGGTCCGGTTCGGCGCGGTGCTCGTCGGCGACGGCATCCTGCGGGTCGCGCTCACCGACGGCGAACTGAACCCGCTCGCCCGGCACGACGAGCCGGTGGACGTCCGGCTCGGCCCGGACGTGGTGGTCGGGCGCATCGTCGAGCTGCTCGGCAAGCTGCGCGTCGAGGCGGGACTGACGTCGCTCACCGGCGTCGGCGTGGCGCTGCCCGCGCCGGTCGAGGTCCGCGACGGCACGCCGGTGTCCGCACCGGCCCTGCCCGGCTGGCACCGCTTCCCGGTACGCGACACGCTCGCCGCCGAACTGGGCTGCCCGGTACAGGTGGACAACGACGCCAACGCGATGGCCCTCGGCGAGCGGCACGCCGGCACCGGCCGGCCGTTCGACGACTTCCTCTACGTCAAGCTGGGTGAGGCGATCGGCTGCGGGCTGGTGCTCGCCGGCTCGCTCTACCGGGGCGCGGCCAGCGGGGCCGGCGACATCGGCCACTTCCAGCTCACCGAGGACGGGCCGCTCTGCGGCTGCGGCAACAACGGGTGCGTCGAGGCGTACTGCGGGGATGTCGCACTGGTGCGCGAGGCGGTGAGCGCCGCGCGGGCCGGGCGCTCGACGGCGCTGGCGGACCGGCTGGCCACGGCCGGGAGGCTGTCGGTGGCCGACGTGGCGGCGGCGGCCACCGAGGGCGACCCGGCGGCGCAGACGCTGGTGCGCGACGCCGCCCGCCGGCTCGGGCGGGTGCTGGTCGGGCTGGTCAGCTTCGTCAACCCGGCCATCGTGATCATCGGCGGCGCGCCGGCCGGGATCGGTCCGGTCCTGCTCGCGGAGATCCGGGGCGTCGTCTACCGGCGGTCCACGCCGCTGGCCACCGGCAGCATGCCGATCGTCCTGTCCGACCTCGGCGACACCGCCGGCCTGATCGGCGCGGCCCACCTGGTCAGCACCCAGACCTACGCCGCCCGCTAGTCCCCCACCCCCACCCCCACCCCCGCCCCTGCCTCCGCCCTCCGCGCCGCCGATCTTGCACTTGCGGCCCCCGGGATGTCGGTTACACCCGTTTTGTGAGGGCCGCAACTGCAAGATCGCGGGGGGCAGGGAGGGCGGGGTGGGGTGAGGTGAGGGGGGTCAGTCGCGGCTGCTGAAGGCGGCGTCGAAGGCTGCCGTGGGGGCGTCGAAGGCCAGGCGGCGGACGAACTGGAGCGCCTCCGGCGCGCCGACCAGGCGGTCCATGCCGGCGTCCTCCCACTCGATCGAGATCGGGCCGTCGTAGCCGATCGCGTTGAGCGCCCGGAAGCAGTCCTCCCACGGCACGTCGCCGTGACCGGTGGAGACGAAGTCCCAGCCGCGCCGCAGGTCGGCCCAGGGCAGGTGGGAGGAGAGCCGGCCGCGCCGCCCGTCGCCGGTACGGACCTTCGCGTCCTTGCAGTCGACGTGGTAGATCCGGTCGGCGAAGTCGAAGATGAAGTTCACCGGGTCCAGCTCCTGCCAGACGAAGTGCGACGGATCCCAGTTGAGCCCGAACGCCTCCCGGTGCCCGATCGCCTCCAGCGTGCGCTTCGTCGTCCAGTAGTCGTAGGCGATCTCGCTGGGGTGCACCTCGTGCGCGAACCGCACGCCCACCTCGTCGAACACGTCCAGGATCGGGTTCCACCTGTCGGCGAAGTCCTGGTAACCGCGCTCGATCATGGCCGGCGGCACCGGCGGGAACATGGCCACGGTGTGCCAGATGGACGAGCCGGTGAAGCCGACGACGGTGTGTACGCCGAGTTTCGCCGCCGCCCGCGCGGTGTCCTTGATCTCCTCGGCGGCCCGCTGCCGCACGCCCTCCGGCTCGCCGTCGCCCCAGATCCGGGCCGGCAGGATGTCCTGGTGCCGCTCGTCGATCGGGTGGTCGCAGACCGCCTGGCCGACCAGGTGGTTGGAGACGGCGAACACCTGGAGGTTGTGCTTGGCGAGGGTGGCCCGCTTGCGCTCCACGTACGAGTCGTCGGCGAGCGCCTTGTCCACCTCGAAGTGGTCGCCCCAGCAGGCGATCTCCAGACCGTCGTAGCCCCACTCGGCGGCGAGCCGGCAGACCTCGTCGAACGGCAGATCGGCCCACTGGCCGGTGAAGAGCGTGATGGGTCGCGCCATTGTCCTTCTCCCCTGTGGTGATGGGGGATTCCGTCGCGGACCGGGGCGAGGACGACCGGAGGCGGCGACGCGTGGGAACCGGTGGACGCCGCAGCGTCTGCTCCCGGGCGGGTTGCGCCTCCCGCCGGGTCACCGGCCACCTCGCGGTCGCCGCCTCCACTCTATGGCCTCCGTCAGGGCAGGGTCCAGCGCTGGTTCGCCGCACCCGTGCACGTCCACAGGTGCACCGCCGTGCCGTCGGCCGAGTTGTTGCCGGACACGTCCAGGCACTTGCCCGACTGCGGGT